>CAZRDD010000146.1:0-10966 GCA_964598675.1 uncultured Parafilimonas sp. | reverse complement strand
AATAACGGGTGTAGTTTAATACATCGTTACCTTGAGAAGCGTAAACAGTCATAGAGAAATCAAAACGCTTGTAAGTTACATTCAGGTTTAAACCAACTGTAAAGTCTGGGTTAGGATTACCATAAAACACCCTGTCTTTATCATCAATTTTACCATCATGATTAGCATCCAGGTATTTAAAGCGGCCTGGCGCTGCATCAGGTTCAACTGGAGATTTAGCAATATCGTTAGCATCCTGGTAGATACCAACAATTTTGTAGCCGAAGAAAGCACCAACGGCCTGACCTGTTTGGTTTCTAACCTGGTTACCAGTATTGTGTGTACCTGCTGTTTCAAAATAACCAGAAGCACCAGGTATTTTAACGATAGTGTTTTTGTAATGTGTAACGTTAAGACCTACAGAGTAGCTAAGGTCTTTGTTAATTTTATCATGCCAGTTAATGCCAATGTCTATACCGGTATTTTTCATGTCACCGATATTAACCTGTGGTAACTGTGCACCAAGGCCAACTACGCCAGGAGCCTGGTCAGTAAACAATAAACCTTCTACTTTTTTGTTATACCAGTCAAGGCTAACGTCTAACCTGTTTTTCAGGAAAGTCACGTCAACACCAAAGTCAAGTATTTTACTTACTTCCCAAGAAGTTGAAAAGTTACCGTACTGAGAAGCAGCAAAACCTTGTACAGTACCACTGCTTGAACCATTAAGGTCGTAGTAAGTGCTACCACCGCTACCGCTGTAAGCAGTATATTGGTTAACCGGAGGCACGTTAGCGATAGAACCTAATTCACCATAACTGCCGCGAACTTTCAAGCTGTTAATGGCAGTAATGCCTTTAAAGAAATCTTCCTGAGAAACAACCCATGCACCAGAGGCAGACCAGAAGTTACCATATTTGGCATTAGGACCAAACACAGAAGAACCATCACGACGGCCATTTAAACCAATAAGGTATTTGCCTTTGTAACCATAATCAATTTTAGCAAGGATAGAAGAACCTGTTTTACTGTATGAACCACTACCATTGGTTTGACCAACGTTGGCACCAGTGTTAAGGCTTAGATAGTTAGGATCATCAGAGAAATAACCAATCCTTTGGCCAGAAATGTTTCTACCCCTGTACTGTAATGCCTCGTAACCAACCAATACTTTTACACTGTGGTTTTTGGCAAATATATTACTGTAGTTAAGGGTATTGGTAAAGTTCCAGTTGCTGTTGTAACCGGCATACTCACCATAGCTGTTGTTTGTACCATTCTCTTTGTTCTCGTAAGTTTGGTAGTTGTGATAAAAACCGTAGTAGTTATCAATGTTACCACCAAACAGTGTTTTAATGGTAAAATGCCTTGCAAAGTCTACCTCTGCAAAAACATTACCCTGTATTTGCCAGTCATAACCTTTGTTGTCTTTAGAACGAACCTGCGATGCATAAGGGCTGCCTGAGTTACCAAGTTCAGCACCGGCAGTACCACCAAAACCACCACCAGCATCAAGTAAAGGAATAATAGGCTGCATCCAGGCTGTATTGTTTACCGCATTACCTTCCTGGTTGTTACCAATACGTGGGTTGTCTTTAAAGAAAGCATAAAAATTCTCACCAACACGTATGTTATTTTTTACATTAAATACGGTGTTAGCCCTTACAGCATAACGCTTAAGGTAAGTATTCAACAATGTACCCTGTTGATCGAAATAGTTGAAAGAAAACAAGTAAGCCGATTTATCAGTACCACCGCTGGCTGTCATTGTATGGCTCATAAGTGGCGCATTGCTAAACAAAGCGTGGAACCAGTCAGTACCGGTTTTGTTAGCAGGAACTATCAGGTAAAGGGGGCCTTTAGAGTAGTTGTTGTTGTATAAAGCCAGGTTAACTGCAGGGTCTGATGCAGAAACACCAGAAGAGTTGCCTGCTTTAATGTAATCAGGCAATGTTGGCCTTTTACCAGCTTCGTAATCAGCTTTGGCAATTTTGCCGTACTGGGCAGAGGTCATATAGTGCTGAGCTGATGTATCCCACTGTTGTGAGTTGTAAGCCGCCAAAAAGTAAAGGTCAGCCATTTGCTGAGGATCAGCTTTGTGCCAAACGTTACCGCTTAAAGGTACCTGTGTACCAGTATAACCATCGTAGTTGATGGTGCTGCGGCCTTTACCTTTACGGGTAGTTACAATGATTACACCAGAGGCACCACGAGCACCATAAATAGCCGCCTGGCCATCTTTAAGCACCTGTACAGACTCGATGTCGTTACCAGAAAGGTCGTGAAGAATAGAAAGGTCACCAGGAGCAGACTGAACACCATCAACAATAATCAATGGAGTTGCGTTACCAAAAGAGGTGATACCCCTTATGAACACGTTACTGCTTTCACCAGGAGAACCAGAACCAAGAATGGTTACACCAGAAGCCTGGCCTTGTAACATTTGCTCGGCAGTACCTGATGGTACAGATTTAAGGTCTTTAACATTAACTACTGATACAGCACCAGTAATTTCTTTTTTACGCTGGGCGGTGTAACCAGTAACAACAATTTCATCCAGATTGGATGTTGTTTCCTGTAATACCACATTTACTACACCTGTACCAATGTTAACATCCTGATCGGCAAAACCTACAGAAGTAACAACAAGTACATTTTTTCCGGCAGGAACTGAAATGGAGAAAGCACCGGCTGCATCGGTGGCTGTGGCAATGTTCGTTCCCTTAACGGTAACAGAAGCAAAAGCAACGGGCTGGCTCGTTTTTGCAGCGGTAACCAAACCGGTTACCTTTCTTTGCGCCAGCAAAGAACCTGAAATCAATAAAAACATGAGTACTGTACACACTCGTACAGACAAGCGATCGCATTTTTGTCTCATAAGCGGGCGAGTTTGGTTGTTTGATAATTTGGGACGCGATAAAATTAACTATTTGTTATAGAAAACCTAACAAAAAATAACATTTTTTTTTACAATGTGTATGTTTAACACATTAATTATGTGTAAATTATACACATTTAAAAGCAGCTTAATTATTACCTAAACACATGAAAATATTAACTAATCGCCTTTAAAATGGCAGTAAAAGCAGCTTCGGGTGTATCTTTCCACTTTATATCATCATCCCGGTTAAACCAGGTTAGCTGCCGCTTTGCATAATGGCGGGTATTGGTTTTTATTTGCTCTATTGCCTTATCTTTTGTGCAGTTTCCATCAAAATATTCAAACAGTTCTTTATACCCTACAGTTTGCAGAGCATTTATTTGCCGGTATGCCAACATTGAATACGCCTCTTCTATTAAACCTTGCCGCACCATTTCGTTAACCCTGGTGTTAATATTATTATACAATACAGGCCGGTGAAGGTTTAGCCCGAACTTTATAATATTGAAGGGCCGTTTTACCGGCTGGTGTTTACGATATGAAGCAATTGATCGCCCGGTGGCCAGCTTTACCTCGAGAGCACGCATAAGGCGCTGGGGGTTCTGCTGCTCTGCGGTCTCCCAAAAAATAGGGTCGTTAACTTTAACCTCGTTCTGCAGCCATTCCATCCCTCTTAATGTATATCCATCAATTACCTGTTGCCTTATAGCGGTATCCACATCGGGTATTTCATCAAGCCCCTCGCAAAATGCTTTAATATATAACCCGGTGCCGCCAACCATTACAGCATATTTGTTATGGTCAAAAATTTCGGCCGCGGCTTTTAACGCATACTCCTCAAACACCTGGGCGTTTACAACATCGTGTATTGAGTGGGAATTGATAAAATAATGCTTAACCCGCTCCAGTTCCGCATGCGTTGGTTTGGCAACAGCAATGCCCAGCTCTCGAAAGCATTGCCGGGAGTCCGCTGAAATTATATCAGTTTTTAAAAACTCAGCTACCCGCAGGGCCAGGGCAGTTTTACCACTTGCAGTAGGCCCGGTTATTATTATAACAGTACTCTTTCCTACTCCAGGGGGCTGCGGGGCTTCATCGCCACCTCTCCCTGATTGGGAAACTGTAAACTTGCCTGGGTCTTTCAAAGAAGTTACGCTATTTTAAAAGTATCTGATTGTATTAAGTAATATGCCATTTATCATGGCTCGGGTTTAACACAGCTACCTGGGCAATACGTAAAGCATTACATCTTCCTGTGTGATGGTTTTACCAGATAATATTACCAAACGCTCCACCACATTCCGCAGTTCGCGTACATTACCCGTCCAATTATGTTTCTTTAATGCTTCAACGGCTTTTCCATCAATTGCTTTTTTTGCCTGGCCATAGTCCTCGGCTATATCATTCAAAAACTTGTCCACCAACAGGGGAATATCCTCTCTCCTGTCGTTTAACGAGGGTACATGTATTAATATAACACCAAGGCGGTGGTATAGGTCAAGCCTGAAATTCTTCTCTTCCACCTCTTTCAGTAAATCCTTATTGGTGGCTGCTACTACGCGCACATCCACACTTATCTCTTTATCGCCACCTACACGGGTAATTTTACCCTCCTGCAAAGCCCTTAGTACTTTAGCCTGTGCGCTTAGGCTCATATCCCCTATTTCATCCAAAAAAAGAGTGCCACCGCTGGCCTGCTCAAATTTGCCAATACGCTGTTTTATTGCCGATGTAAACGAACCCTTTTCATGGCCAAACAGTTCACTTTCAATCAACTCGCTCGGTATGGCAGCACAGTTAACTTCTACCAGCATGCTATCGGCCCGGTTGCTTTTTTCATGTATCCAGCGGGCAACCAGCTCTTTACCAGCCCCATTTTCACCAGTTATCAGCACACGGGCATCCGTTGGTGCCACCTTTTCAATGGTTTCTTTAATCCGCCGCATAGCATCGCTTTCGCCAGTCATATCATCTACCCGTTTAACCTTACGTTTAAGGGTACGGGTTTCTTTATTAAGGCTGTTTTTGTCAACCGCATTGCGTATTGTAATTAGCAGGCGGTTAAGGTCTGGCGGCTTGGCTATATAATCATAAGCACCTTTTTTTACTGCGTCAACGGCCGTTTCTATGGTGCCGTGCCCACTAATCATTATAACAGGCACGTCAGGGTTTTTCTCGGTGGCTTTCGTTAAAAACTCCAGGCCATCCATTCTCGGCATTTTAATATCACACAAAACAGCATCGTACACTTTTTCTTGAAAAAACTTCCACCCTTCCTCCCCGTCGGCAGCCTCATCTATTTTAAACCCTTCGTAAGAAAGTATTTCGCCCAGGGTTTTACGTATAGCTCTTTCATCGTCAATAATCAGGATGTTTGGCATAGTGTTAATGTTAAACTGATATATAATTATGTGCGAATATAAGCAGCCGGGGCTTTTAAGCGCAGCTTACCTGTAATATTTACAAACAAAAAGCCAAGCTTAAACACCTGGCGCAGTGCTTAACAATTAAAAAGGGTGAACAGAAACCGGACCGGAAACCAAAGAAAAATATTAAAGGTGAAAAACACATATTGTTAAAGACGCTGCTTTTAATGCCAGGCTGCCGCTAAAAGCAATATCTTCTTCCTGAATATTTACTTTTTCAGTTCCTGCACCTTCCGTTAGGCTGATGGCGTGTATCATTTTGGCACCCACATCCGGCAACTGTATACTTGCAGACACGGCGTTTGCTGACCGGTTGACAATGAAAAGTGTTACCGACTTGCTGGCATTATTAAAAGTAGCCGAAGCGTCAAGGCAAAAAGCAGTGGTTGATTGAGGTAATAGTGGCGATTTTACCTGCACAGGCAAAGCCTGCCCGCCTGCATATTTGCGGTAATAACTAAGCGGATAAAAAACCGTTTGATAATAAGAACCCTCTTTGGTTGCGATGATAGGGGCCAGTGTATTAACCAGTTGCGCCCATGTTGCAAGGCCAGTAATATTGGCATTGCGCTGAAAGATATTTAAAAAACCGGCCGTTGCCAGGGCATCCTGCCAGGTATAAATAGCCTCAAGGGTGGAGGAGGATTCATTGGCATCTTTCCAAATACCCCACTCGTCAAAAGCCAGTGTTAACGGCCCCTGCCTTGATGGAAACCTGTACCATTTTGACCAGTTGGTTACCGTATCGCCAATTTTTTTAAGTACAGGTTGCATAGCCGCCACTTGGTTTTGAAAACCGGCAATGTTCTCGTATAACGATACTGGCCTGCCTTTGGCCTCGCCTGCATACAAATGCATGGACAAATAGTTTACCGCCCCGGATAATGATTTAAGCACCGTTTCGTTCCACTTTGGGGTACCACCAGCTATTATCAATTTCAGGCTGGTATCCGTCATCTTCATCAACTTAATATATTGCCAGGCATCTTCACAATATTTTACCGGGTTTTGCAGCTTGCCCGCGTCTGGTTCGGCTTCTTCCTCGTTACCTAAGCCCCAATATTTTACATTAAAGGGCTGGCTGTAACCGTGCTGCCTGCGCAGGTTGGCATAATAGGTATTTTCAGTACCATTACAATACTCCACCCAATGGGCAGCTTCTTCCGGTGTGCCGGTGGCCATGTTAATCACCAAAAAAGGCTCCGCACCAATTTTATGGCAATAGTTAATAAACTCCGCCGTACCAAAAGCATTGTCTTCTACCCCGCCCCAAATAAGGTTTTTACGGCCCGGCCGTTTTTCAACGGGGCCAATACCATCTTCCCAATGGTAAATTTTGGTAAAGGTGCCGCCTGGGTAACGCAGCAATGGCGGGTTAAGCTGCTTTACTTTCTCCATCACGTCTTTTCTAAACCCATTTTCATCGCTTAGTGCCGAACCTTTATCGTAAATACCCCCGTTAATACAATGGCCTAAAAACTCAATAAACTGCCCATAAATATTAGGCGATATATCGGCGACAGGCCCTTTACCTACGGCAATTGTAGCCTGTTGCCCCTTAAAATTAAGCTTCTGCGCACTGGCCTGACCCAAAAAGCAAATAGCGGACAGTATACAAATGCACAGTAAAGCCACATGGCCTTTTAGCTTGCCTAAATTATATATGCCAATTACCATTGCCACCATATTATTTACACTTACTCCTTATTACAGTGTTAACCTGGCACCTGCAAAAAAACTGCGGGCTGGTGCCGCATTAAAGTAACGCTTACCAACCGCATTAATATCGTTACCCAGGCTGTACACTTCATTTAAGGCGTTATCAATGCCCGCATATACATTTAGTTGGCATGTGTGCAGGCTAAATGTTTTGCCAAACTTTACCTGCAATAAATGGTAGGCTTTGGCAAAAGCGGTATTTGCATCGTCTACCGGAATGGAGGATGTATAATTAAATATCGCAGCTGCCGACCAGCCGTTACGCGTATTAACATCAACACCACTAACGTTAACGGTAGGTGGTACCCCGGTTAATTTATTGCCGGAATAATTATTGGTGCCCGACAAGTAGCTGTCAAATTTATAAGGCTGGTAACTAAAGCTGCTCCAAACATCCAGCGTTGATACAAAATGGTTGGTATTATGCAACAAGTGGGCTTTAACCCAAAGCTCCGCCCCTTTTTGTACGGTGCTGCCAGCATTAACAAAATACTGTACGCCATTGCTGTCTGTTCTGCTAACAATAGCATTTTTAAGCGCATAATAATACAACGACAGGTTAAACTCCACCATGTTTTTTGCGACTGCACCTTTTATACCGGCCTCATAGTTCCAGCCATACTCCGGCTGCAGGGTGGTAGAAAAGCTGCGGCCGGAAGGAGCAAGCTCCGCCAGCGTTGGTGTAGAAAAGCCACGGGAAATGGAGGCATACACGGAAACATTATCCGACACCTGGTAAAGAGCACTGAACCGTGGCGTAACCAAAGGCCCTGCGGTACGCTGCTGTGGTGTTTTGGAAAACGAACCTTCCAGGTACTTAAAATTATAATTTGTGCTATTGGTACTGGCCCCGGCCTGCAACAGCCAACGGCGGCCTATATGTGCATTTACCTGGGCAAACACTAAATACTGGGCCGTATGGGCCAACCCTTTGGATTGTACAGTATCCTGAACACCCGCCCTGTTACCATAATCATCAATATGGGCCACGTTGTACCCGGCCTCACCGCCTGCTGTTACATCCAGCTTAATATTATTGTGCTGGTAAGCATAATTAAAACTGGTGCGGGCACTATAGTTCCACTCGTTGCGCTTTTCGTAATTGGTGATAAAGGGGTTGGTAAAATCAGTATGATTAAGCACTACCGAAGTAGTGTTGGTTATTTGCTTGCTTAAAACAGACGTTAAAGCGGCAGCCAAGAAAGCCGTTTTGTTACTGATGGAAGCCTGCTGCTTAATAGCGCTGGGCAACGTTGCGGTAGCTGGCCTTGCCTGTGCAGGGTCTTTATCAAATTGGGCCTGCGTTAACCCGCCCGGTGTTTTATAGAAAAGATCGGTATAAAATGCAGTTATTGCAAGAGACTGTTTGGAGGAAATGGCAACCCTTCCGTTCCATTTTACAACATCTTTACGGGAGGATGATTGCTGCCGGTAGCCATCGCTTTGCGTATGCGAAAAGCTTAACACCGATTCTACCCCCTTTTGCTGGGTTTGCCAACTGGCCTGCCCGCCAAACAAACCATAAGAGCCACCAGAAACAGCGGCTTCTACCCTGTTTTTGGCAACAGGGTATATTGAATTTAGCAGTATCACCCCACCGGTATTGGCACCATAAACACTACTGGAAGGGCCTTTGATAATTTCGGCAGACTGCACCTGGGCGGGGTCAATAAGGTTTAAATAGGTATTACCCGTAGCATCGGTTAAAGTCATACCATCCAGGTATACCTTAATATTACGTACCCCAAATGGCGAACGGAGCAAACTGCCACGAATGGATAAGCGGTAGCTTTGGGGTGAACGCTCCTCCATGCGCACGCCAGCTATGGTATTAAAGGCGGGCAGCAGGCTACCTGTATTAAAACGTTGCAGGTCGCGGTTATTTAACACCGCTACAGTAGAAGCGGCATCTTTCCATTTTGTTTTGGTTTCAAAAGCTGTAACTGTAACATTCTGCAAAAGGCTGCTGTCTGTTACTTTTGCCACCACAGGCTGGGCAAAGGCATTTACCATGTTGAAACAAACACCCAAAATCAAACACAACTTTTTCATTGATATATAAAATTAAGAACCGTCAACCATGAAACCCTGGCCGTGAATATTCACCGGTCATCATTCCACCATTGACGGTCCCGCTATAAAAAATATTTACCCTATTTCTTCATGTACATCACTTCCTTAACAATCTTCACGGTCCTGGTTACATCGGGAATAGCGAGAGCGGCAAGGTTTGGTGCGTAGTGCATGGGTGCATCAGCACTGGTTATGCGGCGTACAGGTGCATCCAGGTAATCAAATCCTTCTTTTTGTATGCGGTATGCCAGTTCAGACGAAACAGAACACATAGGCCATTGTTCTTCAACAATTACCAGGCGGTTGGTTTTTTTAACGCTTTCCAAAACAGTATGCCAGTCAAGCGGGCGTATGGTACGCAGGTCAATCACCTCGGCGCTGATGCCTTCTTTTTCAAGCTCAGCAGCAGTACCCAAAGCAACCTTCATCATTTTATTATAAGCAACAATAGTAACATCGCGGCCCTGTTTCTTAATATCGGCTTTACCCAGCGGAATGTAATATTCTTCTGCAGGCACATCGCTTTTGTCGCCATACATCACCTCACTTTCCATAAACATTACTGGGTCTTCTTCGTAGCGTATAGCCTGTTTAAGCAAACCCTTAGCATCGTACCCGTTTGAAGGAGATACCACTTTTATACCTGGAATATTGGCTAAATAGCTTTCAAAAGCAGTGGAGTGCTGTGCACCAAGCTGCCCTGCGCTGCCGTTTGGCCCACGAAAAACAATTGGGCAACTAAGCTGGCCACCACTCATGGCAAGCATTTTACTGGCTGTATTTAAAATCTGGTCAAGGGCAAGCACCGCAAAGTTCCAAGTCATATACTCAATTACGGGGCGAAGGCCATGCTGTGCAGCACCTACACCAACCGCCGTAAAACCAAGCTCGGCAATAGGGGTATCAATTACGCGTTTTGGGCCAAACTCGGCCAGCATACCCTGCGTAACTTTATAAGCACCATTATATTCTGCCACTTCTTCACCCATCACAAAAACCCTGTCATCCCTTCTCATTTCCTCGCTAAGGGCCTCACGGATGGCCTCACGAAAAGCAATTTGTCGCATAACTGTATAGTATTTAGCTTTTAAAAGCACCGCAAAAATATAAGTTTATGCTTAACAAATTGCAAATAGTTAAGGGAATAAAAGCGGGGGCATTTTTTGGGGATGATTTGGGGAAAGGAAGTGTGAAAATGCCGCCATGCTCTGCAATTATGCCCAAAAAGGCGCAAAAAAAATCCCGCAAATTTTATTTGCGGGATAAATATTGGAAAGAAGGTATAATCTTCTATTCGGCTATTACTTCAAACTCCAGTTCGTAGGTTTTGCCGCCGCCAAAGTCAATAGAGGCTTTGTATAGGCCCAGTTCTTTAACTTCATCAACAATGGATATGCGCTTACGGTCAATTTCGTAACCTTTCTGGTCGCGTATGCCACGTGAAATTTGTAAAGGGGTAACACTACCAAATATTTTGCCTGTTGAGCCTGTTTTGGCACCCACTTTAATGGGAGATGATTTAAGCACCTCAATAACCTTATTAATTTCAGCAAGCATTGCTGCTTCTTTTTTAGCTTTAACTTTAAGCTTTTCTTCCATTTGCTTAATGTTGCTGCTGCTGGCTTCTACTGCAAATTTTTGCGGAATAAGGTAGTTGCGTGCGTAACCGTTTTTTACTGTTACCAGTTCGCTTGCCTGGCCAAGATGGTCAACATCCTGAATTAAAATTACCTGCATTTTGTTTGTTTTTTTAGTCCCCGGTAGTCCCAATCATGTTTTTGTGATCAGACTGTCAACCAGCGCTTACCGCGCCAGAATTAGGGATGGTTACTAAATATAGCCCCAGCTTTTGACTGAAGGCAGTAAGCTTGTTAAGGCCTATTTTAAA
>CAZRDD010000145.1:0-10998 GCA_964598675.1 uncultured Parafilimonas sp. | reverse complement strand
ATCGTTGCCAGAGAGTGTTTGCAGCGAAAAATCAACAATTTTGGCTTCCAGTCCGTTGCCTTTCACCACTTTTTCCATGCGGTCAACATACTCATATTTATCAAGGTCGGGTATATTGGCCAGCGAGTCCTGTGTAAACTCGTAATTCTTGCCATCTTTTTTATAGATAAAGGTAAAAACATACGTATCGGGTATGGCCCCGGCAGGTATCTTCATTTCCTCTACAATATTACGGCCTGGTTTGTATGGCAGGCAATCTAAAACAGGCAGGTGCTTCAGCACAAATGCCTGTAACCAGCTTACCGCAACAATGCAAATAACCAGCAGCACCTGTGGTATTGGCGTGCGCAAGGCAGTTGTTATTTGCTTTTTAAATATGAATAATACTAAAATGAGCAAAAACAGTACAATGTCTTTTATAAACGATTGCAGCGGGCTAAGTGGCAGGCAATCCCCAAAGCAACCGCAGGTTTTTATTTTGCCGGATAGCAGTGCATAACCGGTTAAAAAAGTAAAAAATATAATAAGTAACAGCAGCAGCCAGCTAAACAGCTTCATGCGCCAGCCAATAATAACAGCTACGCCAGCCAGTACCTCAAATCCATTCATTATCAACGATAATGCAAGGGTGTAATCATTAAAACCATGCAAACCCCAAGCTTCAAAAAACTCCTGCATCTTGTAACTCAACCCCAGCGGATCGTTGGCTTTTATAAGGCCAGAAAAAATGAACAGCACACCAACAATCCATCGTATTATTACAAAACGTTTTTTCATTGGGTGAAGATAAAAAAAAACTGTAACCAGCCATTAATTGCAGGTATGCAAACTTACTTTGTGTAGTAGCAAGTTTTTAACTTTTAATAATATAATAAATATTGAATATGTTTAAATTTGTAAATTAACATTTATGGCACAAAAACAAATAGCATACAATGAAATTGCAGGCCAAAAAACACAGCGCATTGAGGCGGTGAGCGATGGTGTATTTGCTATTGCTTTAACCTTACTTGTGCTTGATATAAAAGTGCCTTTAAGCGAAGCCATAAAAACAGAGGGCGATTTGCTAAATGCGTTTTGCGCCTTAACGCCAAAGTTTCTGGCATACTTTTTAAGTTTTATGACGCTTGGCATTTTTTGGACTGGCCACTCTGCACAGTTTATTTATATTGAAAAGAGCGACAGGCACTTAAACTGGATAAGCCTGTTTTTTTTGCTGTTTGTTTCTGTCCTGCCTTTTACAACAGCTTTTTTAAGTGAGTTTATACATTTCAGGCTTTCAATAGCATTGTATTGGTTAAATATATTTGCCCTTGGCTTAACGCTTTACCTGCACTGGGGTTATGCGGAAAAGCATGGTTTTATTTCAACACCCGGTAATGTACAACCTGCTGTTATTGGTAAAGCCATTAAACGGCGCATCATAGTAGCACAAACGTTATATGCCATCGGGGCACTGCTGTGTTTTGTTAATAATTACCTCAGTATTGCCTTTATAATCATAGTACAGCTTAATTATGCCATAGCCTTTGGGTTTAGCAAAAAGCACAAATTCAAGGCCTATTAACACGGAGCACTAAAAAACACCAATGAATGCATTTGTAAAGAAGCTGGTTTTAAAAACCATTTATCGTAACAGGCAAAAAAAGTTTCCCGGCCAGGGCCAATATTCACGGTTTGAGTTGGCCAAAGAGTTTCTGGCGCTGAAAATAACGGCGGCCAATTTGCTTAGGGATGCCTTTTTTATGGCCCTGGGTGTTTTGTCAGCAGCATTTGGGCTGGAAAGCTTTTTAATACCCAATAATTTTATTGATGGTGGTGCTACCGGTATCTCGCTTTTAACCACAGAGATGGTGGCTGTACCATTGTTTTTGCCATTGGTAATAATCAATATACCATTTGTATTGCTTGGTTACAAAATTGTGGGTAAGCAGTTTGCGGTAAAAACCGCTATTGCTATTAGTTGCCTGGCGTTGTGCGTGGCTACGGTTCATTTTCCAGAAGTAACGCACGATAAACTGCTGGTAGCTGTTTTTGGCGGCTTTTTTTTAGGTGCAGGCATTGGCCTTTCGGTTAGGGGCGGGGCTGTGATTGACGGTACCGAAGTAATGGCCATTTACCTTAGCCGTAAACTGGGCACCACCATTGGCGATATTATCATTCTTATAAATATTGTTGTTTTTTCTGCGGCGGCCTACCTGCTGTCAATTGAGGCTGCGTTGTACAGTATGATAACTTACCTGGCAGCCAGCAAAACACTTGATTTTATTGTAGAGGGTATTGAGGAGTATACAGGAGTAACCATCATCTCATCGCACCACGATGAGATAAGAAGCATGATTATTAACGAAATGGGCAGAGGGGTTACGGTGTACCGTGGTAAAAGAGGTTTTGGCAAACATGGCGAAACCCATGATACTGATATAGTTTACACCGTAATTACCAGGCTGGAGCTAAACCGGCTGAACACTGAAATTGAAAAGATTGACCCCCATGCGTTTGTAATAATGAGCAGTGTTAAAGATACCCGTGGCGGTATGATTAAAAAAAGGCCCTTAAAACATTAGATACTTCATTTTAAAAGTCAACATTGGGGTAATTAATGGGAGTGCCCTGGGTATAAGCTTTTTGTTATATTAGCATATCGCCATCATTTACATTATCTCAGTTGCAACATTTTGCCTATCATTGCACCACAACTTTATGTTCAATGTATCCTAATTTATATTACATTTTTAAAGATTTGTTCGGCGTTAGCGTTCCTGTTTTGAAGATTGTAAACACTTTCGGTTTTTTTGTAGCCATTGCATTTTTGGTGGCTGCCTGGGTTTTGGTAAAAGAATTGAGGAGAAAACAGGCGCAGGGAATTTTTACGTATACAGAAACAACACTGATTGTAGGTAAGCCTGCCGAGGTTCCTGAAGTGCTCATCAATTTTGTTTTTGGATTTTTAATAGGGTACAAATTGTTAGGGCTCTGTGTGGTGAAAGGCGCTTTGGATAATCCACAGGATTATATCGTTTCAAGCCAGGGGCATATTTTCGCTGGCCTGCTGGTTGGCTTAATACTGGGCGGGCTTAAATGGTGGGAAAAGAACAAGGTAAAATTGGCTAAGCCGGAAGAAAGGACAATCCGCATTTGGCCCAGCGACAGGGTAGGGGATGTAACGATTATTGCCGCAATTGCTGGCTTTGCCGGTGCCAAAATATTTGATAACCTGGAAAATTGGGACAGGTTTATACAAGACCCGATAGGAAACCTCTTTTCAAGAAGCGGGCTTACCTTTTATGGCGGCCTTATTTGTGCAACCCTGGCTTTGTGGTACTATTTCAAAAAACAGAAGATAAGTTTCATCAATATTTGCGATGCGGCGGCGCCATCCTTAATGCTGTCGTATGGCCTTGGGCGCATTGGTTGCCAGGTTTCCGGCGATGGGGACTGGGGCATTATTAACAGTGCATACCTCAGTTTTCCCGATGGTAAACTTGCGCCTGCCACTCCCACACAAATTGATACAGCCATGGGTATGTTTGGCAGAATGTATGTTGAAACGGGCCAGCCTTTTCCCCCGCAACATGCAACAGTAAAAGCCTTTGTAGGGTTGCCTGATTGGTTTTTTGCTTACAGTTACCCGCATAACGTTAATAAAATGGGTATTTCTACAGCCAACTGTAAGTTTGATGATTATTGCAATCATTTACCCATGCCGGTTTTCCCCACACCCCTGTACGAAATCATCATGGCCTTGTTGATATTCGGCATATTATGGTCAATCCGCAAAAAAATAAACATCCCAGGCAGGCTGTTTGCCATTTACCTGATGTTTAATGGTGCCGAGCGTTTTCTTATTGAAAAAATAAGGGTAAACACCAAGTATTCGTTCCTGGGGCTTCATCCCACACAGGCCGAGCTTATTTCTTCTTTCCTGGTACTTGCTGGTGTGTTTTTATACTGGTATGCCCCTAAAATGAAAATAAGCCTGCCCGGCAAGCCTATAACAGAAGGCTCAAAAACAACATAAGCAACCACTTGATTTAGCGGTTTAGCAGTTGATGTTATAAGTGTACATTCCAGGTTACCGAGGGAATAATGGGGAAAAGCGATACCTGTTTTGCAGCAACTTTTAATGTTCCGTTTTGCAAGCCGCCATCAACATTAAAATAGTAGAAGTAAGGGTTTAACCGGCTGTAAACATTATAGATGCTGAAAACCCAGCTTGAGGTATATTTTCGCGGCTTTTTAGGTATGGGGGTATACGTAGCGGCAATATCCAACCGGCTGTAAGGCTTCATACGGTAGCTGTTAATACTGCTGAACTGCTGGGTAAGCGTACCATTAATAAAGTAAAACCTCTCCGGCAGCGATACTGCGTTGCCTGTGCCAAATATAAAAACCGAAGACAGCTTCCATTTATTGTTGAGGGCATACATACCTACAATTGAAAGGTCGTGCCTGCGGTCGTATCGTGCCGGGTATTTAAGCCCGCTGTTTAAATCAGGAAATTTTCGCCAGGCCCACGACAGCGTATAGCCTACCCAACCGGTAAGCCTGCCCTTAACCTTGTTAACAAAAAATTCGGCGCCATAACTCCAGCCTTTGCCAAACACAAAAGATTCTTCAGGGTCGGTAAGAGTATTGGGGGTATAGCCTTCCTTGTACTCAATTTGGTTCTGCATGGTTTTGTAGTAAAGCTCCACCGAAGTTTCAAACATATTGTTCTTGAAATTCCTGAAATAACCGGCAGAATATTGCCAGCCGGCTTGTGGTTTTACCCTAAGCGTACTTGGTACCCAAATATCTGTAGGCAGCGTGCTGCCTGCATTGTTTACCAGGTGTATGTATTGTATATTACGGGTAATGGCCGCTTTAATGGAGCTGTTTTCATCTACCGAAATCCTAATGGTGGCTCTTGGCTCAATACCGCCGTACGATTTTACTACCTGCCCCCTGGTAAAAGTTACTCTGTCGGTACGGTTGCCGTTGGCATCTGTACTGTAGCTTTTGTAACTGCCCAGTTGTTGAAAAACGCTGTACCGTATCCCATAGTTTAGCCTTATGGCTTTGTTTATATCCCAATCGTCCTGCAGGTAAACGGCGTATTCGTTGGCGTATTTTTGCTGGGCTCCGCTGTTAGGGGTAAAGTTTACTGTATCCTGGCTGCCGCTAAAAATACTCGGCAAAAAAGTGTGGTAAGTATACTGGGCCCCAAACTTTAATTTGTGTTCGGGGGTAACATAATAATCAAAATCGCTTTTTGCGTTAAGGTCTTTAATGCCCGAAGACAGTTTGAATAAAAAGTCGTTCTGGCTGCCGTTAAACTTAAAGTTGTAGTTGTTGTAAACCAGTGTGGTATTGGCAAACAGTTTTTTACTAAAAATGTGGTTCCAGCGCACGGTGGCAGTGGCGTTGCCCCAGGGGATGGAGGTTTTAAAGGAGCGTTCTTTATTGTTAAACGAAAATTTATCCCTGCCAATATAACCACTTATATACAGCCGGTCGGCGGAAGAAAACTGGTAATTAAACTTTGCGTTGATATCGTAAAAATAATACCCTGAGCCACTGTAAGTTGTTTTTGCCAATGCCGGTGCTGTAAGTGCATCAATATAAGTTCTGCGTGCAGAAAACATAAAGGAGGCCTTGTTTTTTATAACCGGGCCCTGTATAGCAAACCGGGAGGCGATAAGGCCAATACCCGCATCAACTTCTGTTTTGTTCATGTTGCCATCTTTCATGGCTATATCAACCACAGAGGATAACCGCCCGCCATATTGCGCTGGCATACCGCCTTTTATCAGCGAAAGGCTTTTGATGGCGTCAGAATTAAAAACAGAAAAAAAGCCAAAAAGATGGCCGGTATTGTACACAACGGCATCATCAAGCATAATCAGGTTTTGGTCTGGCCCGCCGCCGCGAACATAAAAACCGGCATTGCCTTCGCCAGCGTTGCGCACGCCGGGCAACAATTGCAGCGACTTTAAAATATCCGATTCTCCTAAAAAAGAGGGCAGGGCTTTAATGGTATTTATGTTAAGGTCAACCTTGCCCATTTGGGCGGTCTTAACATTATTCTCTCTTTTTTTTGTGGTTACAACAACTTTATTTAATACTGATGAAATGGGAACGAGCAAAACATCAAGAATTTTATTCTCGTCAAAGCGGATTGATACCTCCTTTGGCTGGTAACCTATGTAGGAAAATATACAGGTATATGTACCCTTAAGCAGGGTGATGGAGTAAAAGCCGTATTGGTTGGATGCGGAGCCTTTTTGCAGGTCGCGTATGGAAATGGATGCCCCTATAAGCGTTTCGCCCGTAAGCGAGTCTTTAATGTAGCCATTAATGGTATACTTGTTCTGTGCATAACCAGAAAGGGTTGTAACTACGCTTAATAAAAGGAGGATGCAGTATTTCATCGCACGGTTTTCAATATCATTTCCGGCCCTATTATAAAGCTAAGGGCCTGCTGACAGGCCCTTAGCTTTATAATGTTATTTGTGAGTATAGTCTAATGTATCGGCTATGCTGCCGCAATTTATCATGGCTGCATGGTATTTAGGGTGTTTAAGGCCGAGGTAAGGGTTAATAATGGTGTCAACATTTGTTATCCATTTTCCTTCTTTATCATCCCCAAAAGCCATAGGGCATACAACATGGTATATTTTCTGCTGGTCGTACTTAATGGTTTGCACCAGGGTGTACAGGTTTTCAGAAAGCTCGTAGAACGATTTTCTTTTTTCAGCAATAGACGTATCTCCGGCTATGCCAATACAATCAGCATCTATATTGCCTGAAAATGTTTTTGCAGTTAATATTAAATTACTATCAGCCTTTAGTGAGTCGTACGGCACTTGTGCCAGCGAGTTTTGTAAAAGCTTTGCACTTTCTGTAGCCTTGGCGGTATCCCAGTTAACCAATGCATCGTGCAGGTTAAAGTAAGCTTTAAGGGCTGCATTAAAAGGCTTATTAAAAGTTTCGCTGTTTTTACTTTGGGCCAGTGGCTGTTGTTTAGCATCATCACCAGTGCCAGTTTCAGCAGGTTTACTAAAAAATACAGCATAAACCGCCAGGGCTGCCACTACTATGCCAATCAAAAACAATCCTTTTTTCATAAATGTATATTCTCTGGCAAAAATAGCAAAAGCCCCGTAATATCCTTTTTTAAAACAGGTGAACGGCAGCGTTTTAAGGATGACCAGGTTAATTAAACTTACTAATTTCTAACACGATTTTATCATACAGCCTCATCCAGCATATCGACAATCCTTATCAGTTCATTTTTTTTGTACAAAAGCGGGGGAGTATCAAAGCATTTGGCCACTTCCTCAAGCAAAATTTGTATGATGCGCAGGTTGCTCAGCGGTTTAAAATAGTATGCTGTTGGCGGTACTGAAATGCGTTTAAAATAGTTTTCAATATCGTTATGGGTAAAGGGGTGGCCGGTGGTGGCATCTACATAAAAGCTTATTTTACTTTGCGGATTGCCGGTAAATGTTTCCGGGGCGTACTCCGGGTGAAAAAATGCCAATACAAACTGCCTGGGTATATTTATTGCCCGCACAGGCATATCTAACAACGCTGCAAGCACAAGATATAAAATGCCATTGCTTATGGTGTTGCCCTTTTTGCCCTGCAATACTTTATGTAATAAAAAATCGTCTGGATTGTTGTACGATACTTCTTTACCCTTGAGGTTGTAGTAGTTATAAACGATGCTTGAAATTACATTTGCCTGTTCCAGCGGGGTTAAAAAGCTGTTTAGCTCCAGCCACACATTGCGGCGTATTTTTTCAATTTCCTGCAAAACAGGGGTGGTTTGCATTTCAGGGTACTGAAATTTTGATACCAGCAAGGTTCCAGATAAAAGGTCGCGGGCAGGGGCGGCGCACCAGTTTTTAAATTCAACTTGTAAATCACTGTAATGTAAACGGTGTATCAGCATCTCTATCCTGTTCTGTACATCTTCACTTACGGTGTTTTCCCACAGGTTTTCCAGATTAGGTATAATATCTTTTCCATACTCCACAATCTTGGTGCTTACCGTACCGTAAACCTCCTCATCGGGGTCGTCAATCAAGGTAAACAATGCTGATATCTCGCGGTTTTGTTGCATAGGTAGTTATTGACTACAAACTAATAAATTATTTAAAAAAAATAACAGTTAGTTATTCATCGGGTGTGGAAAATACAATGGCAATGGTTCGCTTATGCCTTTTTATTGTTAGCTGCTATTAGGCTAAAACAACTGTTACAGTTACAGCAAACATCGCCCGCAAATATATTACAGAAATGATACTAAAACTATAACGATTGGATAAACCCAACTAAGGCAAAACTCAATTAAAGGCACTAATCCCCATTTGTTAATAAAATACCGAATTGCGTAAAATATCCAGCATTTCTTCCCCAATGTTACCTTCCGTAAAATTCATGTATATATTGAGCCCGTAATTTTTATAAACGGTGTTGTAAAAACGGATGGTACGTAATAACCTGGTTTGGCTTGAAATAATAATATCCGATGTGTTGAATATTATATCGCCTTTTTGCCTTAGCCCTGTTGTTGTCGATATGTGTACACCTGCATACTCTTTGTACTGGTGGTAGGCAAGTTTAAGATAGGCATTAAAAATTTTATCGTTCTGGTTTTTCCATTGCAGTTCAGGCATATCGTCGAGGCTTATCATGCTGCTGCTCATGGTGTTGCTTATTTGGTACCTGGCAATGAACAAGTGTTTATAGGCTGCATTGTAAAAGCTATCACCTGTAAAGGCCTCCAAAATCCTCGCTCCTTTTGTATTAAGGAATGTTAGTCTTTTGGGCCGTTCAAGCAGGTAGTGTTTGGGAAAGGTGATGTTCCAGCCAGGGTTGGGTAATGTAAGTGGTTTTTCCTTCCATGTTCCAAAAAATTGCCTGAAGAGCATTGCTGGATAACTTGATTCAATTGACATATTGCTTTCTATAATTTGCCTTTACGTTAAGCTTGCTGTGCAATATTAATAAACCCACGGCAATAACTGTATTCGTCAGGGGGGGTACAAACTAAAAGCCGCTTAACAACGGTATGTAAACTGTATTTACATATCCTTAAGCGTTAGTAACTGTGTTTTAATATCTTCAAACTTTGTCCAGGGTATAAAATGGTTTTCTCCCTTAAGCCAAATTAGTTGTACCTGTTTTGCGTGTGCCAGGTGCTGCTGTGCATAAACAGCATTTGCCGGTGGTACAAGTTGGTCTTTATCGCCATGCATCAGTAATACGCGGCAGGTTACTTTATCAAAATCCGGTGCCAGGCTGTAAACATCTTTTTTAAACATCAGCAGCTCAACATTGCTTGGCCGCATGGCACCCGGTACCAGGTATTTAATGGGGAAGAGGTTCAACAAACTGCGCCATTTTTCGGGTTCTTCTTGCGCCGGGTCAACCGAGCCTGCAAGTACTACAATATTACTGATGGGCAGTTGCGGGTTTTCGGCAGCCAGTTTTACCACCATGGGGCCGCCGAGGCTATGCCCCACCAGGGCCATTGGTTTTCCGTTGGCAATTTTCTGTAATACAGCACTCAGTAAAATACCCTGCTCCTGAAAATTGCGGGCTTCGCCATAGTTGCTGTACCCAAAGCCGGGCCGGTCTATGCTTATCAGCCGGTATTGTTTAAGCAGGTCTTTATCATGCAGGTATTTCTCAAAAGCATCCCAACTGCCGGGTGAGCCGTGTATAAAAACAATGGTAGGCAATGAATCAGCTCCGGCTACCACATAATGCATGGTATAGCCGTTAATTTTTGTATAAATAGGTTTAAACGGAGTGCTATCTTGCTTAAAGGCAGTTCTGGCAGTGCTGTCTGCCGTTCTAAACCGCATACAGCTTTGCGCCATAATTATCCATATCAACATAAAAACTGCCAGTACCCTTAGCAACCGCCGTCCCCATTTTTTCACTGTAACTGTTTTTGATTGTGCTGTTAAAGTTAAGCAGTGCAGCTTACAGTTGTTGTTAAGTAATTAAAAGTAGTTAGCCAACCAAAAAAGGGGTTATTCCTCTGCCTGAACAATACTCTCTGTTTTAAACGAAAAATTGCGTTGTGCTATGTAGCTGTATATAATAACTATAACGGCAGTGGCTATTTTGGCGGGGGTGTTATACAAGCCTATCACTTTTACAAAAAACTTAAGGCACAGGTAGTTTAACAGCAGGTTGCCAATAACTACTATTAAATACCGGAACATTTGTATATGCCTGTGCAGGGTAGACTCCTGAAAAACTACATAGCGGCTTAGGTAGAAGCCAACCGGAAAAGCTATCCAGATAGCAAAGAGATAATCCGGGGCAATTTCGCCGGAAAGGGTCATAAAGCCAATATTTACATTGTGCTTTTTAAAAATATAATTGTTGCCAATAAAGTAAAGAAATATGCTGAAAACTGTATTAAAACCGCCGCAGGCTGCATACCTGTACGTGGTAAGTGGCATTATTTTTTTAAATAACGGGTAAAAAAAGTCAATAAAGTCTAAAATTACCCGGCGGGTAAAGGTGTGTACAGCTCTCATATTATTGGCTGCGAAGGTAATAAAGTTTGTACTGCATAGTTTGGGGTTTGTAGCGTACAGTTTGTAGTTTTGCGATTTAATAACAAAATTCAACCGCTTGCGGCAGCGTATCGCTTCATTTTTTGATTGTAAGAAGCTTTGGACATATATAATATTGGCAGGCGGCCATATACAAACAGTAAATAAAACGGTAAAACCAGGTAAATAAATGGCAAGTATTGTAGAGCAGATTAAGAAAATTACAGCAGAGGCAATTAGTGAATTATATAATATATCCTTAGAAGAGAGTGCCATACAGGTAAATGCCACCAAGCCAGAATTTGAGGGGGATTATACCGTGGTACTGTTTGGTTTTATTAAGCAGTTAAAAAAATCGCCCGACGCATTGGGTAACGAAATTGGCCAGCACCTGCTTAAACAACACGGCAGCCTGTTTACATCCTACAACCTT
>CAZRDD010000144.1:0-11057 GCA_964598675.1 uncultured Parafilimonas sp. | reverse complement strand
TTTTCATATACCGGCTTTGTTTCTCATGTGCGCGTTATCTATATGTTCAAAATTAAATAATTTTTTATTAATTTTTTATGACCTCAAAACTTTTCGCTCAAAACCAATTTCATTTTCTGCGGGGCTGCATGCCTGCTTTGTTTATGTTTGCAAAAAATTTCTACCGGAATGGAATTGCAACAACTTATAATGGAAGCCTGGAGCAACAGGGAGCTTTTAAAAGATAGTATATATAGCGATGCTGTAAGGGCTGTTATTGAAGAAGTGGATAAAGGCCGCCTGCGCACAGCTTCCCCATCGGAAGAGGGCTGGGTGGTAAACGAATGGGTAAAAAAAGCCATTCTTATGTATTTTGGCATTCAGCAAATGCAAACTTTTAACCTGCCACCATTCGAGTTTTACGATAAAATGCTGCTTAAAAGCAACTATGCGGCGCTGGGTGTACGTGCAGTACCCCATGCAGTGGCACGTTATGGTGCTTTTATTGCCCGCAATGTGGTGCTTATGCCAAGCTATGTAAACATTGGCGCTTATGTTGACGAAGGCACCATGGTTGATACCTGGGCTACCGTAGGCAGTTGCGCACAAATTGGCAAGGGCGTGCATTTAAGCGGCGGCGTTGGCATTGGTGGCGTACTGGAGCCCCTGCAAGCTACCCCAGTTATTGTGGAAGATGGCTGCTTTATTGGCAGCAGGTGTATTGTGGTGGAAGGTGTGGTTGTTGAAAAAGAAGCCGTACTGGGTGCCAACGTGGTATTAACCCAATCTACCAAAATTATTGATGTTAGTGGCAGCGAACCTGTTGAATACAAAGGCCGTGTACCAGCGCGCAGCGTAGTAATACCCGGCACCTACAACAAAAGCTTCCCTGCGGGGTCGTTTGGCGTGGGTTGTGCTTTAATCATCGGTAAAAGAAAACCAAGCACCGACCTTAAAACCAGCCTGAACGATGCGCTGAGAGATTTTAATGTTAGTGTTTAAGCGCGTGTAAAAGGCCAATCGCATTGGCCACCCGGCCAATTAATTTCAAGCAACTTTATAGCATATATAACGGCAGCCCCAATAACAGGGCTGCTTTTTTTATAACAACCCTTTGCCTTTTAGCTGTTTCACCTGTCGGTAAAACATACCGGCCGCCCATCTGCCTGCACCCACTATTGGCCTTTACCTACGCCAACATGCCATTTACCGCCAGTACAACCGCATATTACCTATACCCGCTTTACCTGCGGCAAAAACAGCTATATTTTTGTTACATCAAATTAAATAACACAAATACCTATAAAAATGGACGAGACTAAGCTGCCTGCAAGGCGTAAAAACAGGCAATGGACCGGCATATTCCTCATTATTATCGGCGGGTTGCTGATTGCACAAAAATTAGATGCTGGCTTACCAGGCTGGCTATTTACCTGGCCTATGCTGCTGATTGGTATCGGGGTATTAAATGGCTTTCAGCATAACTTCAGAAACCCCACCTGGTTCATCCTCATCATTATTGGAGGCGCTTTTTTAATTGATGAGCAGTTTCATGATTTTAGGTTAAGAGAGATGTTGTGGCCAGGGGTGCTTATACTGGTGGGAGTAATGTTTGTTTTAAGGAGAAGAAACGATGACTTTGATAGAAACTGCTGGAAACGGGACATGAAAAGGAACATTAAACAGGAATGGAAGCAGGATTGGAAAGATGACTGGGAAAGCTGGAACCAAAAATACAGCACTACCTCAACCGATGGCGAATACATTGACAGCACCAATGTGTTTGGCGGTACCAAAAAAGTAGTGTTGTCAAAAAACTTCCGGGGTGGCGATATTACCTGTTTTTTTGGCGGCGCGGAAATAGATTTTAGCCAGGCAGATATACAAACACCCGTTATACTGGATGTTACTATGGTATTTGGCGGGTTAAAAATAAATGTACCCGGCCACTGGGAAATAAAAAACCAGGTAACACCAATTTTTGGGGGCATTGAAGACAAAAGAACCATTAACAACGCCAGCCCCGACCCCAAAAAAACACTTGTAATAACAGGCACGTGCATATTTGCCGGCATTGAAATAAGAAATTATTAAGTTATGCAACCAACAACAATCAATCTGGATAAAAAAAGCAATACCCCGCACAAAAACAAAGGCCTTCTTTTTACAGGGTTGTTCTTAATAATTGCGGGTGTGTTATTGGCAGCCCACCGTTTAAATGCAGGCATACCATACTGGCTGGTTAGCTGGCCCGCCGGGGTAATAGCCATAGGTTTACTAATAGGTGTTTATCATCAGTTCAGGGCTGGTTTTTGGCTTGTACCAGTTTTTTGGGGCTGCTATTTAATGGCACAACTTATGTTACCTGAGTTACATTTGGGTAATTATGCCACCGCCTTATCGTTTATTATTGCGGGCGTTATCTTTCTGCTTATAAAGCGCAGGCCCCTTAACCTTCCGGATGCCCCTGCCAGCTTTACCAAACAACCCGATGTTAGTGTTTTTGCTTTTGCTGGCAATGCGAAAAGAGACATTACCTCGCAGGATTTTAATACTGGCGAAGTAATAAGCGTGCTTGGCAACACTGTAGCAGACCTTTGCAAAGCGGATATTAAAAACAACGCAAGTATAAGTGTAATTGCTGTTATGGGCTCTGCTAAGATATTTATACCAGATAGCTGGACAGTAAGAAATGATATTATCACCGTTTTTGGAGACATTAAGCATAACAGCGATACTATCACTGCCGCTGTCGCCGAAAACAAAATAATCAATTTTACCGGTATTGCCATTTTTGGCGCAATAGAAATTATCAGCTGCAAGGTTGGTTAATCGCCCGCCCTGCCACAAACTGATAACATTACTGTTTTATTGCAAAAAATTTCGCTCTCCAAAATTATAAACTATGAAATGGTACCTTGCTAAACTTGTTTACCGCATACTTTGCGGCGATGGTAGCCACACACCACAATTTGACGAACAGTTAAGGTTAGTAATGGCCGATGATGATTTACACGCCTTTCAAAAAGCAAGGCTGATTGGCGAACGTGAGCAGGATAATTTTTTAAACAGCATTAACAAGCCGGTACATTGGCATTTTATTGATGTTAGCGAAGTATATACTTTAAACAACCTCTCCGATGGGGCAGAAATGTACAGCCGCATAAGGGAGGAGGAAGATGCGGATATTTATATTACATTGGTACAGCTTAGGGCAAAACATCTTTTAGAAAGCAGCCTGCACAAAACAGTGCGGCTAAACTGATAAATTATTTTGAGTAACTCAAACACATCGTCAATTAAAAATCTTGCACTCATCAATGTAATATGGTGGGTGGTATGTGCGGGCATACGCACTTATATATTGCTGCAGCAAAACGTAACCTATACACAGGCCATAGCCGACAGCCTTATTACTTTTGGCCTGCTCGGCAGTGCTTGTATGCTTATTATAAACAACATGCGGTATTACCTGCCCAAACAGGAAAAATATTATTATGTACTTATTATAAGCTTTGCGATAAGTTTAATTTGCCTGTTTATTTCAAAACTGGCAGTGCGGCTTTTTTTTGGTAACGATGCGCATTTTATGAAAGTGTTTGAAGATGCAATAGGTATTCGCTTTGGCATTTCTTTTTTATCGGCTGGTTGTATGAGTATGATTGGTTTATTGTGGTACACGCAGGAAGAACAACAGTTAATGAATGAACGAAAAACAGATGCAGAAAAAATGGCAAAGGAAGCAGAATTATATAAACTGAGGCAGCAGTTACAGCCACATTTTTTGTTTAACAGCTTAAACTCCATAAGCGCGCTTACTGGCACACAGCCCGAAAAAGCGAGGCACATGATACAGCAATTGAGTGATTTTTTAAGGGGCACCCTGCGCAGGGACGAGCAGCAATGGAGTACCCTGAAAGAAGAACTGGAGTACCTTGCCTTATACCTTGATATAGAAAAAGTACGTTTTGGGCACCGGCTGCAAACAACTATTACCTGCGGGGAAGGCACGTTTGATATGAAGCTGCCATCGCTGCTGTTACAACCAGTGGTTGAAAACGCTATAAAGTTTGGGCTGTACGATACCGTAGGCGAGGTATGTATACGGATAGAAGCAAAGGCACTGCCGGGTATGCTGGAAATATCGGTGCAAAACCCGTACGACCCCGAAACATCGCAACCGTTGCAAGGCACCGGTTTTGGGCTTGCCTCCATAAAAAGAAGGCTGTTTTTGCTGTTTGCCCGGCACGACCTTTTGCAAACCCAAACAGCAGAAAATATTTTCATCACAAACATTAGCGTACCCCAGGTGGGGTAAAACAACAATAGTATGAAAGTGGTAATAATTGATGACGAACCCCTGGCAAGGATGATTGTAAAAGAATACCTGCAAAACTACAGCGATATGGTTGTGGTGCAGGAGTGTAACGATGGCTTTGAGGGTGTTAAGGCCATACAGCAGCAGCAGCCCGACCTTGTTTTTTTAGATATACAGATGCCCAAAATAAATGGCTTTGAAATGCTGGAGCTGGTTGACCCTGCCCCGCCCGTTATTTTTGCCACGGCCTTTGAGGAGTTTGCCATAAAGGCTTTTGAAACACATGCGGTGGATTACCTGTTGAAGCCCTTTAGCAAAGAGCGGTTTGATAAAGCCATGCAAAAATTTTTACAGCAACAAAAAAACAGGCCTGAACAAACGCAGGCATTGCTGGAGGCGGTAAGCGCCTCCTCCCCTGTGCAGGCCAGCCGCATAGTGTTGAAAGATGGCGGAAAAATTAAAATTATACCGGTACCCTCCATTCAATACCTGGAGGCGGCGGATGATTATGTAAAAATATATACGCAGGAAGGCTCCTTTTTAAAGAAGAAGACCATGCAGCATTTTGAGGATGTGCTGCAGCAAAACTTTGTGCGGGTACACCGCTCATACATCATCAACACCCAGTTAATTACCCGTATTGACCCTTACGAAAAAGATGGACACCTGGTGTTATTAAGCACAGGGGCAAGGCTGCCTGTTAGCAAGGCGGGTTATGCTAAACTTAAAGAAGTGCTTGGCATATAACTGATTATCAACATACTAATTTTGGGGCGCTGCCGGAAAACTAACGCTGAAGGTAGTGCCCTTGCCCTCCTCGCTGGTGAGGTTAAGCGTGCCGTTGTTCTGGTCAATAAATTCTTTTACAATCATCAGCCCTATGCCAGTGCCTTTTTCTTTTGCCGTACCAAAGCTTGTGATGGCCGCCCCAAAGTCTTTAAACAAGTGCTCCTGTTTTTCTTTGTTCATGCCTATGCCTGTATCCTGTATATTAATTGTTACAACCTTTTCTGAACGCTGAAAGAATATGTTTATGCTGCCTTTTTTAGGGGTAAACTTAATAGCATTGCTCAATATGTTTTGCACAATTATCCTATACTGGTCGGCATCAGCAAGCAAGGGTGCCGCACCCGCGCTGCTGTAGTTAATCACGATGTTCTTTTTATCGGCAATTAACTCAAAAACAGATAAAACCTCCAATAAAATCATATCCGGGTTTAATGTTGTAATACTGGTTGCCATCCCCTTACGTTGGGTGGTAGCCCAGGTTAGCAGGTTGTTCAACATTTGGTTTGATACTGTTACCTGGTGGCTAAGGTTTTGCAGCAAAAAGCTTTGTTCCGCAGCGCTTACTGCATTTTCGTTTACCAGTTGCAATGTTTGCTGTAACGATGTCATTGGGCCCCGTAAATCATGGCTCACCACGGAAAATAATTGGTCTTTCATCTGGTTCAGCCTGCTTATTTTCTCATTTTTAGTTAACAGTTCTGCATTAAGGGCAAGTTTAGTACTGTAACTGCGGTACAACAAAATAATAGCTACCAAAAGGGTTAACGCAAAAGCGCTTATGGCAATATTCAACATCCATGTTAACCGTACTTTTTCATTTATAAGCCTGTTTTCTTTTTCCAGGGCAGCATTTGCCGCTTCGTTTGCCTGCAATTTAAAATAAGCCTCTACCTGCTGCTTGGCTTCGCCATACAGGCTATCTTTATACACCTGGTCAAGCACCTGGCTGGTGTACGCATTTTTATAATCGCCAAAAGCCGCCTGGCTTTTAGCTAATACTGCCAGCGCCTGTTCGGCATCCCATTTGGCGTTCATTTCTTTTGCCGCATCAAATGCTTTTTTTGCATACGTAACCGCATTGCCAAACTGGCCCTGTGCGTAAAAAACTTCAGCCAGCCCCTGGCTGGCAAAACTGGTTTCCCATTTATCCTTGTAATCTTTGTAATTGAGCACCTTATTGTAATAGTCAACAGCTTTGTTGTAATTTTTTGCGTGGTATTCCGTTTTACCCAGCCTGTTAAAAGCCATGGCTGTAATATGATGGTCCTCTGTTGAGGGGTCTGTGGCTATAGCCTTTGTAAGAAATTGCTCAGCCTTTTTTAAATCACGTATTTCATCGTAACAAATGCCCAGGTCAAAAAGGTTCTTGGCTATTTGCAGGCTGTCGTTTACAACGGTAAGTATGTCAAGTGCCCGCTTAAATTGAACAATGGCCCGGTCAAATTCCTCATGGCCCAGGTAAACCAGCCCTATATTACTGGTGGCAACCCCCATGCCCAGGCTATCCTTCACTGTTTTGCTTAATATAAGTGCTTTATCGGAAAATGCCAGGCAGGAGTCGTAGCTGCCCTTTACATAATAGCCTTTGGTCATATTATTCAAAGCCCTTACCTCCCCTATTACGTATTGCTGGTTTTTAGCTATTTTAAGTGCTAAACGCCCATAATACAAGGCACTATCGGGCGTTTCAGAAGCCAGGCGGGCGCTTAGGCTGTTAAGCAGGTCAACGGTGTTTTGGCGGGTTTCGTAACCTGTTTGCTGCTGTACGGCCCTCCATTGGGCCTGCAGTGCTGCTGTGGGCTGTGCGGCAATTGTACTGCAGGCAGTAATAAAGATACATGCAAGCAAAACCTTACAAATTAAATTTCTATGGCCGCAATAATTCAACATCCTCATAGTGTTGTACCCGTAATTAAAAACTCTTTCCAAAATAAATCTACATACAATTTTAGCAAATAGCAGTGTAATAATTACCGCCCTGCCAGAACAATGACATACTTTACTCACCAAAAGGGTACTTATACTTAGCTTGGGGTTACAATAAATAAACAAAACACAATTTAACAAATCCAGCCTATAAAATCATTTTTAAACAGCCACCTTATCAAACATAATTTTAAAGGTACTTTAATAATTAAGGCTGCTGCTATTATATTTGTTATGTTGCCAATGGTTGGGGCTTCACAACAAACAGGTTCTAAAATACGGCCAGGCCAATAGTGGCATACTTTAGCACTTAAAAGGCGGCTAATCAATAACAATCTAATTTAACATTGCATGCCCATCTTAAAAAAATTCCTCTGCTATTGCTTGTATAGCAGCGTATTTATGTTTATGCAGGCCAATGCACAAACAGCCACACCATCCAAAACCAGTTATATTTCACTACAACAGCAGTTAAGCGCATTGTATGATGTATCGCAACTGCCCGGTTACATCACAGCAGTTGCGGGCCAGGCATCCACCTACGACAGGCAAGGCGGCAATGATGATGGCTTTAACGGCACCTACTCCTTTATACGCCGCAATGCTGACAGCAGCCTGGTTATTTTTGAAGCAGCAGGTAGCGGCGCTATCACCCGCATTGCCACCCCTACTCCCTCCGACGACACCTTGGATATTTACATTGGCGATAGCACCCGGCCACTGTTGTCGTTGCCATTTTCGGCGTTGTTTTCGGGTAATTTCTTCCCTTTTGTTAAGCCATTGTGTGGCAACCAGTTGGGCGGTTATTACTGCTATTACCCCATTATGTTTAACAATGGCTGCAAAATTGTATGCAGGGCTAAAAGCATGCAGTTTTATCAAATACAATATCAGCTATATCCCAAACAAACCTCTGTTCAAAATTTTAGTACAACGTTAAATACCACTGAAAAACAAGCACTTAGTAAGGTGGCGGAGTTGTGGGGCGGAAAAAAACCAGCAAACAGCCTGGACGCAAACCAACTGCATAAAACGAGCGTTGAAAACATGGGCCCCGGCGAAACAAAAAGCATTTTTACCAGCAATACCGGTGGGCGTATTACGGGCATTGAACTTGATGGCGCTGATAGTTATGCCGGACTTTACAAGGACGTTGACATAAAAATTAGCTGGGATGGAGAAAGCACCCCGGCTGTTTATTGCCCCGTAGCCGATTTTTTTGGCTATGCTTTTGGCTCGCCCGCCATGCAGGGCCTGCTGTTAGGCAGTGCCCAAAATAAAAACTACTGCTATTACCCTATGCCGTTTGATAAAAGCGCCACTATTCAGCTTATTTACAGGGCCGATGCAAGCCGCCACAACCAGGCAGTGAAGCATGTACAGGCCACTATTTTTTATACCACCCAAAAAAGAGATGCCCAAACGGAAGGCAAATTTTACACAAGCTGGCAAGGCAATAACCTGCCACCGGCCGGGCAGCCGCAGGTATTTTTACAAACCAGCGGCAGGGGGCATTACGTAGGCACTGTTTTACAGGCGCAGGGTTTCCGCCCCGGCATGACCACTTTTTTTGAGGGCGATGACTCCACCGTTGTGGATGGCATACCGGTGATACACGGCACAGGTTCGGAAGATTATTTTAATGGTGGGTGGTATGCCTTCCCCGACAGGTGGAGCGGCCGCTACAGCCTGCCTCTGCATGGTGCGCTGGAGTATAACCTGCCGTACTGCCGCTCGGGCGGCTACAGGCTTTACCTTGCCGATAAAATACCTTTTACAAAAAGCATTTACCAGAGTATGGAGCATGGCCCCGAAGGCAATAACGTACCCGCCATGTACACCTCACTCGGTTTATACTATTGCAGCACGCCGCCAGCCACATACGCCCAACCAACAAATGCCAATACAAAAGTATATGTTACTGATACCCTTACCCTTTACCCGCAGTTACTTGACTTTAATATTTGGGGCGAAGCCACTGCAAAACCCGCCTGGGCGTATGATACCGGTGGCGAGAGCTTTGTATTTACTGTTAACAGCGAAACAAGGCTAAGGTTTCCGCTAACGGGTATACTCAGCGGCCATTATAAACTGTTTGTTGATTTTGTGAAACAACCCGATGGATGCGACTTTTCAATATGGCAAAAGCAAAGCCAGGTAAGCGGTTGGTTAACCACCTTAAACAATACCAGCGAAAGGGTTGAACAACAATACCTTGGGGAAATTGAGGTGAATGAATCTCAAAACACCCTCACCCTGCAGTTTAAAACCAATGGCAAGGCCAACAGTTTTTTCCTAAACCGCTTTATACTGGTAAAACAATAAGTTTTTACTTACCAAATGCCTGCATGGCAGGCAGAGCCTTGCCTGTAAAATCAAACATGGCAAGGTTTTCCCAACTGGAGCCATCGGTGGCGGCAGGGCCTTTAAAAGCCACCCAGTCGGGTGCCCAGTAGCAGTAACCCAGCCCCAGCTTGTTTGGCACACTGGTAATAATGGTTTTTAGCTTTTGTAAAAACTGCAACTGCCCTGCGGGGGTGGCCTGGTAATTGGTTATCAACTGGCCGGTTTCGCCAACGGTGTTATTCGTGTAATCGTTCCATTGCAGGGTCCAGGGGTAGGCGGTTTCAGCAATAAAAATCTTTTTATTAAAGCTTACCGCAAGCTGGTTAAGCTGTGTAGAAACTACAGACAAATCTTTGTTACTCCACCAGGGGTAGTACGATAAACCAATTATATCATAAGGCACTGCATTGGTTTTCATGTTATTATAAAAATCGGCAGATCCTTCTATCTCAGCATAATGCAGCATTATGGCAATGGTATTGCCTGCATCTGCCGCTTTAACACCAGCAATGCCGCTTTTAACCAGCCCGGCAAAATTTACCCAATTGGTATCGTTAATGTTGTTAACCTTACCGCTATTCCAAAGCATACCGGCATTTATTTCGTTACCCACCTGTACTATGGCGGGTAAGGTGTTTTGTGCTTTAAGTTGTTCAATTACATATTGGCTGTACGCTTTAACGGAATCGTTAAGCACGCTGAGCGAAAGCCCAGCCCAGGCCGCAGGCGTTGTTTGATGCGATGGGTCGGCCCAAGTATCGGAATAATGTAAGTCCAGCAAAATCTGCAACCCTGCCTGCTGAATCTTCTTACAAAAGGCTAGCACTTCCGGCAACGCAGAATGAGCGCCCGCAGGCGTGTGCCATAACCTCACCCTAACCAGGTTGCAGCCATATTCTTTAAAAATATCCAATGCAGGTTTAGCACCTGTGCTGTCGTAAAAAGTGGTACCTGCCTGCTCAATTTCCGGCAGAAAAGATAAATCTGCCCCTCTTATAGCTAAAACAGGGGTAGTGTCGGTAACCGGTGGTGTTACAACAGGTGGAGTAACTACGGGTGTTGTTTGCCCACCGCTGTTTTTACTGCAAGCAGCAAACATTACTAAAACGCAAGCTGAAAGAAATATGTACTTCATACACATACAAAAGTATTTAATACTGCATTTACGGCCATTACATATTTATACACTTAAAAAAAATGGCCATGTACTACATTTATTTACTTTTACCCACCGTTTATATTAGACCATACATTTTAACCCTGTTGTGTATAAGCGTTAGTGATACGTACAATACATTATAGCAAGCATTATTGCCAAAACCATGAAGAACTTTTTACTTTTGGGCCTTATAGCAGCATTATTAACAAGCGGCTGTAAGCACCATGACACCCCTGCAAAGAAAACATACCAGCGCAATACACTCATCACCCCAAAAAATGCCTATAACAATCTTTTTTTAGACAGTGCCAAACTGGAGAATTTTATTATAAAACAAGCTGTTGATGAGCATGATGCCGATGTTTTGCGCACCTTTTATTATGGCCGCAATTTTGAGTTTGCATGGTTTTCCAAATACAGCGTTACGGAGCAGGGCCGCCATTTTTGGAACTTAGCCAGCTATAATATAAAATCGCTGAAGGAGGAAGTGCCTTTTAGTAAAATATTACTTAAACGCATGCCCGATATAACAGCCGAAGA
>CAZRDD010000143.1:0-11096 GCA_964598675.1 uncultured Parafilimonas sp. | reverse complement strand
GATGAACCTTACCGTACACAAGGCCACCGAAGAGCATGTGCCGCAAATAGCGCCCCTGTTTAATGCTTACCGCATGTTTTACCAGCAGCGCAGCAACCTTAAAGGGGCTGCCAGCTTTTTAACGCAGCGGCTGGCAAACAACGAATCGGTGGTGTTTTTGGCATGGATAGATGGCGAGGCGGTTGGTTTTACCCAGTTGTACCCCATTTTTTCCAGCGTGGGCATGCAGCGTACCTGGCTTTTAAACGACCTTTTTGTGGCTGAAGCCGCCCGTAACAAGGGCGTTGCCACCGCGTTGCTTGATGCGGCCAAACAACACGGCCTGCTTACCGGCAGCCGCTGGCTGATGCTGCAAACCGCCACGCTTAACATAGCCGCCCAAAAGTTGTACGAGCGCAATGGCTGGAAGAAAGATGAAGACTACTACGTGTACAATTTTCGCTTTGTGGAATAATGAAGTTTTACAGCCCGCCGCAAGGCGGGTTGTAATTACCAATAAAAGCACCACCATGGGCATAGAACAATATTTGGAACAGCGGTTTAGAAACGAGGGCTTTAAGCTGGGTGAGCAGGCTGGGCTGGAAAAGGGCATTGAAATTGGTTTGGAAAAAGCCTCTTTTGAACAAAAAATAGTATTTACCAGGAAACTATTAACGGCAACCGATTTTAGCATAGAGAAAATAGCCGATATGGCAGGGGTATCTGTAGACTTTGTGGAGGAAGTTAAGGCCACCCTTAAATAAACAGCCCTGGCTTATGGGGGTTGTTTAAAATGCCTGTACAATATTTACTTTGTAAAATAATAAGGTTTTACCTGTTTTACTACCCGCCGCAAAGCGGGTTTTTTGTTGTGGGTAGGGGTATTGATCCCCCTTTTTAGAATACTCTTCTGTAATCATCATACTGCAAAGATGATGTCTGAAAAAAGCAGCTAATCGTCAAGGCTCTGCAGCAAAAATGTACATAGCGCTGGCATTTTTTGCCAACTCTATGTACATTTTTACATGTTACCATGCAGGAAAACTATATAACCTCAACCTGGTTTAGTATTTCATAAACTTTTGTACTTCCGTTTTGCCGTTGTAGTTTATACGCAGTATGTATACACCTGCTGGCAGCCCCTGGGTATTAATGGTAAAGCTGCTGGTGCCTGCGTTGGGGGTTAGTTGTTGTGTTAGCAATGTTTTGCCATTGGTGCTGGTAATAGTTAATGCAACCGTGCCTGTAACACCACCATGCATAAATAAGTTGAGTGTGCCTTTAACCGGGTTAGGGTAAATTAAAGCGTTGGCGGTGTTGCCATTGCCCGGCGAAAGTTTTATGATGTTGCTGTAACCAACAGCGCCATCTTTATCAACTGACTGTAAACGATAATAGATGATTGGCGGCAGTGTGGTAAGGGCATCAGTGTAATGATAGTTAAGCATGGCGGTACTGTTGCCAGCCGCCTTAACGTTACCAATAGTGGTAAACCTAAGGCCATCGCTGCTGCGTTGTATGTTAAACCCGGCGGTATTTATTTCGCTGGCTGTTTGCCACTGCAGCATGGCATTGTTATGGTTTAACTGGCCAGTAAAGTTTTGCAGCGTTAAAGGCAGTACCAATGCATCGGTAATGCTAAGTGTATCGCTGTAAAGGGTTAATGCTGCCGCCATGCTGTTTGTAACTGCAACCGTATACTTGCCCCCGGCAACAGGTGTGTATATTGAGTCGCCAATGGTAGTGGCTGCTACATTGCCATCTTTATACCAGGTGTAGGTATTGTTGGCCAGTGTGCCACCCGCTGTTACCGAAAACTTTTTGCTGGTAAAGTGTAACGGCAACAAGGTATCCTGCGGGGCGTACTGTGCAAAGGGGTATCGCTGGCCTACCTGCTCCATGCCGTTAAAGGTAAACAGGTTACTGTCTAACCCAAGGCCCTGCAGGTTGGCAAGGGTGGTTATGCTGGCAGGTATTGTACCGCTTAGCTGGTTGTGGTTTAGCGTTAGTACGCCCAGGTTGGCCAGGTTGCCTAATTGGGCTGGTATGCTGCCGGTTAGCTGGTTATGGCCAAGGTCTAAATAAACAAGGTTGGCCAGGTTGCCCAAGGTGGCTGGTACGCCGCCGGTTAATTTGTTTTGGCCTGCCAGTAAATATTGCAGTTTGGCCAGGTTGACCAATTGTGTTGGTATGCTGCCGGTTAAGCTATTATTGGTAAGCCCTAATGCCTGCAGGTTGGTTAGGTTGCCTATTTGCGATGGTATAGTACCGCTTAACTGGTTGGTATTAACATCAAACAGCAGCAGGTTAGTAAGGCTGCCTAAGCTGGCAGGCAGGCTGCCGGTTAGCTTATTGCTGTACAGGTACAGGTATTGCAGGTTAACAAGATTGCCTATGGTTGATGGAATGGCCCCCGTTAACTGGTTATTGTCAAGGTCAAAAAATATAAGGTTTTTAAGATTGGTTAGCTGAGCGGGTATGGCCCCGGTTAATTGGTTATTGTATAAAAACAGGTATTGCAGGTTGGTTAGGTTGCCCACGCTGGCAGGTATGCTGCCGTTAAGCAGGTTGGCATCAAGGTCAAGGTCGGTAAGGCTGGTAAGGCTGCCCATTTGCGTGGGTAGGGTGCCGCTTAACTGGTTATTGTACAGGTACAGGTATTGCAGGTTGGTTAGGTTGCCTATGGTGGTGGGTATACTGCCGGTAAGGTGGTTGCTGTCAAGGTCTAAGTAAACCAGGTTTTTAAGGTTACCCAGTTCCGCAGGTATGTTGCCGGTTAGCTGGTTGCCGCTAAGGCCCAGGTATTGCAGTTGTGTAAGGCTGCCTGTTTGGGTGGGTATAGTGCCGCTTAAACTGTTTGAATATAAAAACAGGTATTGCAGGTTGCTAAGGTTACCCAGTGAGGAGGGGATGGAGCCTGTTAAATAGTTGCCATCAAGGTCCAGGTAGCCCAGGTTGGTAAGGTTACCCAGTTCCGCGGGTATGATGCCGGTAAGCTGATTGCTGTCAAGGTCAAGATACTGCAGGGTAGTTATACTGCCTAAGGTGGTTGGTATGGTGCCACTTAGGTTGTTAAGGTACAGCGATAGTGTATCAAGGCCGGTAAGATTGCCTATGGTGGCGGGCAGGGTGCCATTAAGGCTGTCGGCCCCAAGGTCAATAAAAGTTACCCTGCCGCTGCTGTTAAGCGTTATGCCATACCAGTTGCTAACCGGGCTTTTAAGCCACCCCGAGCTTATTAACCAGTTGGGGCCATTGGTGCTGTTGTAAAGGTCAACCAGCGCAAGCGAGTCGTTTATATTGGCTTTTTGCGCTTTAGCAATGCCGGGCCCGGTAAGGCAGGCGCTTAAAAATAAAAAAAGGGTAAATATTTTTTTCATCACAGCCGGTTTACTGGTTTTAGTTTAATTGTTGTCATCAGTATTTATGCAGCAGGTTATGTCTTCATCTATGCAAGGCTTTTATCGTTCACCCCAAAATGCTTTTGTGTATAACCCTGTAATAAAAGCAATGCAGAAATACTGGTGTTGTTTTGCCGCTGGCCCCAATGGCGTAAAGCCATTGGCGTGTAAGGTTGCAACGGCGGTTTGTACAAAAAACTATTGTTTAATGGCTTTTAAGTTATAAAGCCTGTTGTTAATAAATATGGTTACCAGGTAAGTGCCGCGGCCAATGCTGCCGGGGTTAAAGGTGGCGGTACCCTGTACGTTGTGCTGGCCCTGGTATACTTTGCGGCCACTAACATCGTACATGGTAATAAGGGCCAACCCGTGCAGGGCTGGTGCAAAATGTACCGTTACGGTGTTGGTAAAAGGGTTGGGCTGTATGCCCGCCATTTTGCCATTAAGATTACTGGTTACCATTACCGTATCAGTATAAGCATCGGTTATATCGGGCGCGGCAAGCTTTATGCGGTAATACGTTTGCTGCTGGCTGGCAGTGGCATCCTCAAAGCGGTAATTGTTACCAAGGCTATTGCCTGTAACATGCCCAATGGGGGTAAACGTACGTCCATCGGCTGATTTTTCTACATCAAAAACGGCATTGGCTGGCTCATTAACAGTAGTCCATTGCAGTTGTGTTATACCGTTAACTGCCTGGCCGTAAAGGCCGGTGCCTGTAAACTGTGTGGCAACGGCAGCGCCAATACCAAACCCGCTTACGGTTGGCACGGTATCCAGTGCGGCGGTAACAATATACCCGGTATCGTTATAGCTTGTAATAACGGGTACCAATATGCGCACATTGGCTTTGTAAGGGGTTGCAGGGGTTACTTTGTTTACCGGTAAACCTGTTACCTGCACCAGCCTCAGGTCTTTAATAGCCTTGCCAGACTGCTGCATCCACCGGGCTATTTCGCCCTTTGAATAATACAACGAAATACTGTAAGGAACTTTAATGGTGGATGCTGTTGAATCCGTTAACAAAAAGGTTTTTGCCGCTAAAAAGTTTGAGATGGTGTAGTTGTTAAAAGCCATATTGTTGCCGGTACCCGGCCTATCAACCAGCAGGTTAACACAGCCCAGGGCTGCCGTACTGCTATTGGTTATGCTGCCGGTAATGGTGCTGGCAATGTTATCGAAGTAATAATACACCGTTCTGTTGCCATACACAGCCCTTGGCAGTACAGTGGTTTTATTACTGGTTACCTGTACTGGCATAACGCTGTTTTGTGTAAGATAAATAGTGGGTACAAACCCATCGGAATAACTGCTGCCGGTAATACCCTGTGTAATGCTGCAGCCGGAGCTGCCTGTAACAACGGTTAAAAAGTCGCGGTTTGTTTTGCCCAATACCCCGGTAACCAAATCGGGCGAGGGCGCGTTGCTGGTAACGCTTGAATTATCGAAGCAGGTTTCAATAATAATATTGCTTGTGCCATCCCACACAAAAGGGGTACTGAATTTAAGCGTGTTTAACCCGGTTTTTACGCTGTAATCGCCGGTATAAACGGTTACAAAGCCAGTGCCATCTTTATACTCGTTAAGCACGCTGGCCTGCACATTGGCCATTTTAACCGTATAGCTGTAAAAAGGCGAAGTGCTGTTTTTGCTGGTTACATTATACGCCAGTGCATTAATGGGTTTGCCCGCAACAAGCCCCCCTGCTTTAAGCTCAGCAGCAAGGTATACATTGCGCAGTTTGGCGCCATCCGCATCGCCCGAAAAAGGCGTAACAGCGTCGGTGGAAGTGCCGTAGAGCACCTGGGCACGGGCAACCGACAGCGGCGCTGCATTGTTGTTATCGTTTATAATAACCAGCCTTTTGGCAAGGTTGGCATTACTGGTAATTGCAGCATTGGTAGCAGCGGGGTTGGTAAGCGTTAGGGTAAGCGTTATGGTATCGGTAATATTGTTGTTTGCTGTATTGTACACCCGCAGCATGGCGTTTTGTTTGCCTGCTGCGGTAAAAGTTAACAGGCCGCTGTTTAGCACATCATAATCAACCCCTGCAACAAGTTTTGAAGTGGGGGTAACCTGTATTGTGGCGCTGCCAATAATGTTCTCGGTAAGTTGTACGGGCAAAGCAACATCAATATACTTTTTACAGTTGGCTGCGTTGGCGGCATCTGTTTTATTTATTTTATAGCTGGCATCAACAAACTGTATGGGTATGCTGGCAAAGCTGGTGCTGGTGTAAAGGCCGCGGCCGTGGGTGGCGGCCATCAGGCTGCCGTCCGATGGGCGAAAGTCAACCCAGTTGGTGCGTACTCTTGCCAGGCCGGTATTACTCTCCTGCCAGGCAGTGCCTGTGCCGTTAAGGGCAGCCATCCACACACCTAATTCGGTGCCAATAAGTACAGTGGTATTGGTAAACGGTTTAAAGCATATTGACCATACGGGCATATTGGGCAGGTTGCCGCTTATATTTACCCAGGTGGTGCCACCATCTTTGGTTTCCCACACATGGGGTACATCCCAGTTGCTGAAGGTAACAACAATATGGTTGTCGTTGCCTTTTTCAACCGCAATGCCCGATACGCTGCCAGCCGGCATAGCACTGCCTGCGTTTATTTGTGTAACAGTTGGGCTGGCGGCATTAGCGTTGTCAACACGGTAGATGGTACCATCGTTACAGCCAAAAAATACCCTTTTGGCCGTGTTGGGCGATACCCTTACCGCGTTTACCAAATCAGTAAAGTTTGAAGTAATTACAGCGGTGGTGTTAGTGGAGCCCACGTTTTTAATCATGTGGTATTTGCCGGTAACATCGCCGCCGTAAAGGGTATTATCGCGGCTGTCGTAATCGGTAGCGTTTATAAACTGCCCCACATTTGCGCCAAAATTAATTTCAGTTAAAGTAGCAAAACTATTGTTTGAAACATAGTAATCGCCATTGGTATAGGCGGTGGTTTGTATGTTGGGCTGGTCCTGGTCAATATGCGCATAGGCCCCGTCGCCGCCGGTAACTTCAACGCCCGGGCCAATGCCGGGGCTGGTTAACCGCAGCGATGAGTTGTCCTGCGCCCCTGCCAGGTAATACTCCTGCCCCAGCGTAGGGGTTATAGCACTCTCGTAAAACTGGGTTACGTTATAGCCAGTATTTTTGTTGATAATGTTGGGTATAGTTGCTGTGGCGGTATTGGTGTAATAAATACCGCCATCGTTGCCAAAAAAGGCGTTGGAGGAGGTGCGGGGGTCAAACACAATGGTTTGATGGTCAACATGCACATTTTGCGGTTGCGGGTTATTGTCATCGCCCGAAAGCTGCGTCCAGGTGGTACCCCCGTCTGCCGAGCCAAACAGCTCGTACCCGCCTACAATAATGCGGTTGGGGTTTAGCGGGTCAACGGCGGCGGCAAGCGCATACCAGGCCTGGTTGCCCGCAAAATTGCTGCCGTCGGCAGCCTGTGTGGGGTTGGTTACGGCCTTCCAGCTTGCGCCTGCATTGCTGGTACGGTAAATACCCATACAGGTACCCGCAATTCCATCCGCAACAAGCGCATATACAATATTGGCGTTTGATGGCGCACAGGCCAGTTTTATACGCAGGTAGCCCGCCGAAGGCAGGCCGCTGGTAAGCTGTACCCAGGTAGTGCCATTATCGGCCGATTTAAAAATGCCCCCCCTTGCTGTAACGCCCACGGCGGCATAAAGGGTGCCATCAGGCGCGCGATCAACATCCGCAATTTCGCGCACCACCACACCCCCTACCGTAGGCGACAGCATGTTGTGCCAGGTAACGCCCCCATCGGTTGAGCGGGCCAGTCCACCGCTTAAAGTAGCCGCAAAAAGGTACTCGGTGGTGTTAACGGTATAATCCAGCAGTTTTTGAATAAACCTGAACGATGTATTGGCGGCGTTTGCATGCGTGGCTGCCAGTTGCGCCCAGGTGGCCCCGCCATCGGCCGATTTCCAGATGCCATCGCCCTGTGCAGCATCAACATTGTTCCAGCCCTCGCCGGTGCCAAAGTATATCAGGTTGGGGCTGGTTTTGTTTTGTACAATGGTTGTAATGGCCATGTTGGTAAAAAAATCGGTTTGGGGTTTCCACACAGGGGTGGCCGCCGTAATATCGGTGGTTTTCCACAGGCCACCGCTTACGCTGCCTGCCCAAACGGTTTTTTTGGTGGTATCGTTAAGGTCGGGCAAAATGGCCCTGGTACGCCCGCCAATATTGTTGGGCCCCCGCTCGTTCCACACCAGTGGCAGGTTGCCCAGGGTGCCGCTGGTAAAGCTGGTTTGTGCCGTTTTTAAAGCATCGGCAGCCTTGCGGGCCTCAAACAACTTATATTTTGGCACATTGCCCGTAAGCGGGCTGCGGGTATTACGCTCCTCCTGCTGCAGGGCTTTTAAAAGGTTGGCGCCACTGCTGTGCGGGTGCCTACTGCCATTGCCACCCTGCGGCACTGCTTTGCCCGCCAAAGGGTATAACAACAGTGTTAAGGCTGTAACAAGCAGCATAAGGCTTACCTGTTTAGGAAGGGTACTATATCGTTTCATGGCAAGTTGGTTGAGGCTGGTTTACCGGTGTTTGTTTATGGGTAAACGAATTTAACTAAAGATTTAATAAAATGTTAAATTTATTAAATGCTAATATGTGGGGGGAGGGGAGGGCTATCGGACTTATAAACCAGCCTTTAATTATTACAGGATTTACTCTCTGCTGATACGGCCATTTTGCTCATTAAAAAACTTGAGTTCGCTTTTCGGTACAGCATCAAGACCCCATCCCCCTTTTTCCTTATCTTCGTTACATACCACAGCGGCAACATTCGCCCCAGGGCTAACCTTCATAAAACGTAGAGGTCATACAGCAATGCTTTAAACAGGCAGGCAGCCGGTGTAACCTTAACTATTCCGTCCCTATAAAAAACATAGTAGCCATACCCGCGCGGCGGGTGCAGGCAGGCGTGTTGGCGGTTTTTGCCGCAAAGGCAAGGGTTTGTTAACAATGGCGTGGGCCGGGGGCCAGTACTTTTGTAGTTACATTAACCAATAAAATAAAACACCATGAGCATCATTAAGGTAAAAGACGGAACAGAGATTTATTACAAAGATTGGGGTACAGGCCAGCCCATTGTATTTCACCACGGGTGGCCACTTTCCAGCGATGACTGGGATGCGCAGATGATGTTTTTTCTTAACGAAGGCTACCGGGTAATTGCGCACGACCGCAGGGGCCACGGCCGCTCAACGCAAACCGCTACCGGCAACGAGATGGAAACCTACGCTGCCGATGTGGCTGCACTTACCGAGGCGCTGAATTTAAAAGATGCCATACACGTGGGCCACTCCACCGGCGGCGGCGAGGTAATACGCTACGTGGCAAAGTATGGTAAAGGCCGTGTGGCCAAAGCGGTGCTGGTAAGCGCTGTTACACCCATTATGGCTAAAACCGACAGCAACCCGGAGGGGATACCGTTAGAGGTGTTCGACAGTATACGCTTAGGCACCTCCACCCGCAGGGCGCAGTATTTTTACGAGTTTACCGATGCTTTTTACGGCTTTAACCGCGAAGGGGCCACCGTATTACAGGGTGTTAAGGATAATTGGTGGCGCCAGGGCATGACGGGCGGCATTAAAGCCCATACCGATTGTATTAAGGCTTTTTCCGAAACCGATTTTACAGAAGACCTTACATCAGTGGATGTTCCGGTACTGGTGCTGCACGGCGAAGACGACCAGATTGTGCCTTACCAGCTTACCGCTGTTAAAGCGGCTAAGCTGCTTAAACACGGCACCCTTATTACGTACCCCGGCTTTCCGCATGGTATGCCCACCACCGAGGCGGCTACGATTAATAAAGACATACTGGCCTTTATTAAAGCCTAACTGCATAGGGTTGTTATAACATAAAAGCTGCCGGGTGTTTGCCCGGCAGCTTTTTAATGGGGGGGTAAGGGGAAGATGATGAAATACGAGTACCCTTTAATAACGCTGCTTGTGTTTACAAAAGGCGGATGCTTTGGCGAAATATTTATTTTAAACAACGATATTTGAATAATCATTGATAACCAAAATAAACAGTATGGAAGCGGATAAAACGGAACTTTCTGATTTATTTAAAAAGGTTATGGAAGGCATTACCGAAGCCAACCGTAAACTGGTGGAGCAGCGTGCAGCCGAAGGTGCCTCGTTGGTTGTTTTTAAGGATGGGGAAACCAAAAGCGTACCTGCTAAGGAGTTACTGGCGGAGTTGAATCTTGCAAAGCCTGTACCTGCACAATAACTGTATGGCTGGTGTGCAGCTTCTTACATACACTTCTTGCTAAAAGTTTACGGGTAAGCCATCGCCTGATATTTTACGTTGGCTATCTCACTGCAACACCTTCCCCCATCGCACACAACAGTCACCTACAGAAGCAAAATTGTTTTGCCACCGCCGCTATTCTCCTTCCTCCCCAAAAAATAATTTACGCAGGTATTTTAACTGCCTGGCGGGCAAGCATTTGCCACTGGCCGTTGTTTTTCTGCCATACCCAAAGTATATGGATGTTAACACTGCGGGGTATGCCACCATCGTTGGTGTTGGCTACAAAATGGTGGCGCAGTATGGCCACGTTGCCCAATACCTGCATGTGCAGGCAATCAAGCTGCAGGGTAACAAATACCGACTGGCCGCTGGTTAAAGAGTGTACAAATTCGGCTTTGTTTTGAATACCGGCATCGGAGTGGCCATAGGTTAAACCGTCGGCGGCAATGTTGTTAAGCGCTTCCTCGTCGGCTGCTATCATGGCCTTGCGGTATACTTCAACGGCGGCTAATATTTCCTGTTCAGTGGTAATGTATGTGCTCATCGTAACAATATTTTTATGGAATTTTCTTTGCTTTGAGGCGCTAAAAGTAATGATTAAATGCTGAGAAGGGTGGGTACACCCGTTGCCAAAATTTTTTTATGCAAAGAAATAAACGATGCATGCACGATTTAACCCCTGGAAAGGTGTTTTACAATTTGTATTATCTTTTTTCAAGCAATTCCTTAGGGAACCCGTTTTTATCTAAAAACGCTTTGGAGGCCTTGCCTTTTTCTACAAAAAAGGGGTCGTTACTATAATCTCTAACCTTATTACTGATGATAGTATTCGATTGGTTTTTAAGGAGTTCCTTTTTTGCTTTCATATTATGCACTTTTGGCATTTGCAATAAACGTAAAAAATAGAAGCAGGGAAAGATTGTTTCTACAGTTTTTTTTCAATCCACCCCCTACCGCTCCAAAAATCCTCCCGCTCTTTCAGCCGTAACGGTTTTATCTGCGTAAGCCAGTTTGCCGTTTACCCATACTTTTAAAATACCTTCGGAAAGGGCTTTGCTGTTGGTAATGGTGGCTTTGTCTTCCACCGTTTGGGGGTTAAGCAGTACCAGGTCGGCAAAATAACCGGGGGCAATAAGGCCGCGGTTTTGCAGGCCCACATGTTCGGCAGAAAGGCTGGTCATTTTTTGAATGGTGGTTTCCAGCGGCATAATATGCTGTTCGCGCGTATAGTAACCCAACACGCGGGTAAAGGTGCCGTAGCCGCGCGGGTGGCCGCCATTGGCCCCGTCGGAGCATACATTGGTATTGGGCCAGGCCAACAGGGTGGCTACATCGGCATCGCTCATGCTGCTGGCAACAATGCCCTCCACATAGCCCTCTTCGGGGTGGGCCTTCTCGTATTGCTGGGCAATGGCAATAAG
>CAZRDD010000142.1:3149-11122 GCA_964598675.1 uncultured Parafilimonas sp. | reverse complement strand
AACACTCTCTGGCAACGATACTACCCTGCAAATACTTAACCAGCCTGGCAGTTATATTATGCTTTTTGCGAAGGATTTTTCAACGGTTGAACAATGGCATAATAAAGACTTTGATGAAGTGCTGGCAAAAGCAAAGGCAGCCAATATACCTTTCTTCCTGGTTACGCCTGATAAAGCAAAGGCAGTTGAGTTGTTTGGCAACAACCCCGCCGTAAATATTTTAATTTGCGATGGCACCGTAGTTAAAACGGCGGCGCGTGTTAACAGCACATACTTTTTAATGCAGCAGGGGTATATACGCAGCAAATGCAGCTATCTGGATGTAGCTAAAATGAACATCAGCGTTAAGTAACGGTGCTATTTGCTTAAAATAAATATTAATAAACATAGTATAACTGCAAGTAAAACAGCTACTAACGTTTTATACTTATGCCAGCGGCTGCTAAGCAGGCTTTGCCGCAAAAACTGTTGTATTGGTTGTATTAAGGTTTCGTTACCCCCTGCAAGGCGCAGCAGTGCAACAGATATTTTAGCTGACTCGGCATACCTAAGCGGTTGGCAGCAAAATAGCAGTTTCTTAATAACAGCCTCTTGCTTTTCGGCTGTTTCAATATTTTCAAGCAGCAATAAGTTGGTATCGCTGAGTATTTGTGTTAGCCTGAAGTATAAAACAGCTCGGTTTATCCTGAACTGATTTGCCCCAGCTATATTTCGTTCCAGGTCATCAATGCTTTTTATAACATCAGCCTGCGTTACAATGTGGTTTGGTGTGTAATTGGCAGTAACCTCCCCTGCCCTAAAATAATCATACTGCCTGCGCTTATCGGGGTTTGAAAGAATACTATAAGCTTCGGCTATTTCGCCAAAAACAATACCAGCAAGGTTGTTACCCTGGTTTTTATCGGGATGGTACTTCATTGCAAGCCTGCGGTAATTTTTTTTAATTTCCGCCAAACTTGCCGAGGGCTTAACACCTAAAACTTTGTAATGATCCTTTAAAACCATATAACTCACCTAACAATTTAATAAACCAGGTGGCCGAAATTAAACTTGTTAAAGTATTTATTTACTTTACAGCCTTATTATTTTACAATACTTATAAAACAGGCCAAATGAAAAAACGTTATTTGCTGCTCAGTGTTTTTGCTTCAATTATTGCTTTTTGCTTTTTATCAGCCTTTACCCATAAAGGGAAATCGCCCAAAATTCTTGTTTTTAGCAAAACCGCCGGGTTTCACCATAGTTCAATTGATGCCGGTATGGCTGCTATTATTAAATTGGGGGCTGAAAACAATTTTGCGGTAGATACCACCACAGACTCTACCAAATTCAACAAAAAGAACCTTAGCCAATACGCTGCAGTGGTGTTTTTAAGCACCACGGGCAATGTTTTGGGTGCAGAAGAGCAAACTGCGTTTGAAAAATTTATACAGTCTGGCAAAGGTTATGTAGGTATACATGCCGCTACCGATACTGAATACGACTGGCCCTGGTACAACAAACTGGTAGGTGCTTATTTTAAAAGCCACCCCAGCCAGCAAAATGCAACGCTTAATATTGTTGATACAAGTTTTATAGCCACCAGCCACCTGCCGCATACATGGACCCGTTGGGATGAGTGGTACAATTTTAAATCACCGCAATGGCAGCAGCCCGATATGCACATCCTCATCACTATTGATGAAAGCAGCTATAAAGGTGGGGAAAACGGCACCTTCCACCCAATGAGCTGGTACCATACTTACGATGGAGGCCGCGCGTTTTATACTGAACTTGGGCATACCGAAGAATCATACCAGGACCCGCTTTATTTAAAACATATACTTGGTGGCATTAAGTACGCCATAGGTAAATAACCACATTGCAACGGCTTTTGTGTATTTACACTTTTGGGATATTTGCACAAAAGCCGTTGTTTTTTACCATTTTATGCAAGCGGGGGAAAGTCAATTAAAAAAACATTATAAACGATGGATTGCTCAGGCAAAACCGCAAAATAACCTACATTTATTATTATTAGTTACCTGTACCGCTTATTTACATTATCAAAGCACTCTATGAAAAGCTGGTTTATATTTGTATGTGTGTTACTGCTGCAGGCAGGCCTTAAAGCTCAAAACAAAAGCTTGGCCATTACTGTGGAAAGTGCCACAGAAAAACCAGATACTGCTTACGTTAACAGACTTACCAAAGCTGCTGTTGACAATTATCTTCAATACCCTGATTCATCAAGGGCCCTGGCTGGGAAAGCGCTCATTTTATCAAAACAATTGCAATACGACCATGGTGCAGGTACAAGTTATGCAGCCATTGGTTATACCTACTGGGCACAATCATATTTTTCGCTTAGTCTTTATTACCTTTTTAACGCTGTTGATTACCTGGCTTTTGCAAAAGATTACGCAGAGCTTTCGATGTGCGAAAGGATAATTGCCCACGATTATATAGAAGCAGAAAATTACCCTAATGCAGCAACCTATTTAGAGAAGGCAAATGCACATGCCATCCTGTCGAAAGACCCATTTAAAATAGGGCTTGTTTATAATGAAGCCTCCCTGTTAGATTTTAAACGGGGCCAATACAAAGAAGCCTGGGAAAAAGGGATAACAGCCCTTAATATTTCATTTAAAAATAAGGATACGCTTTTAACAGGCATTATTTACAGCCGCCTGGGCGCCATTTTAAATGAAACTGGTAAAGTGGACGAGGCTAAAACGTATTTTGACACTGCCCTTACCTGGTCAATATACGCCAAAAACAACCGGCTGCGGGCTATTTTATATACCGATTTTGCCAATTATTACATACAAAAATCCCTTACAGACAGCGCCCTTAGCATGTTGGCAAAGGCGCAAATGGTTGCAGGTGCTTTTGGCAATCTTGAAGTTAGGGCCAAATCAGTATCGCTGATAAAACAGGCATGGCATGCCGCAGGTAATATAAAGAAAGAGCTGGAATACGGATTGATTTTAAACAATCTGCAGGATAGTATACGCAAAGTTTACCGGGGAAACAACTTTCAACTGCTGCAGCAGTTTTATACATTAAACAAGCGGATACATGATATTGATGAACAGGAACACCACCTGGTTATAAGCAAGGAAAGACTTCGATATCAGCATACGGTTATTATTGCGCTGGTAATTTTTATTGCCGTTTTGATGGCAGGCCTTTTTACCATTTATTATTTATACAATGAAAAAAGAAAAATGGCAAAAGAGCTTTCGGAAAAAAATAGTGCGGTTACAGATCAAAAAAACATCATTGAAGAACAGTCGCAGCACCTTGCACGCCTTAACGACCTAAAAACAAAGCTTTTTGCAGTAATAAGCCACGATTTACGCACCCCTATCAGCAGCCTGCGTTCCATCATGGGTATGTTTCAACACAACGACCTTAGCGAAGAGCAAGCTATTGACCTGCTTAAAAGAATGTTGCCAGCACTGGATGGTGCCGACCTAACCCTTAGCAACCTGTTAAACTGGTCGGTAAAACAAATGAACGGGCTTAATGTAAACAAAACAACCTTCCAGGTTTACCCCATTATTGACGAGATTCAGCGGGTATTTGAATTTGCCCTGCGTCAAAAGAGTATTCAATACACTTTCAATATTTCAATAGATACAGATGTTCATGCGGACGAGCACCATGTAAAAATTATTTTTAGAAACCTCATCAGCAATGCCATAAAGTTTACGCCCGAAAATGGCTCTATATCCATTGGTGCTGAAAAAAGGGGCAGCAACATCGTCCTGTCTATTACAGACACCGGCAATGGCATAAGCGAGCAAAACATGGCCAAATTATTTGTAACTACCAGCCATTTTACTACCAGGGGAACCGCTGGAGAAAAAGGCACAGGCCTGGGTTTATTGCTTTGCAAGGAACTGCTTGATTTAAATAACGGCAGCATATCTGTAAAATCTGCAACCGGGGCCGGAACCACTTTCTTTGTATGCCTTCCATGCACAGAATAACGTCTTTTAAAAAGCATCAACTTTTGTAACCTGCACACTTTCAGGTATTTAACCTCGATGGCGAGGTATATTCTCCTTATCCTCCCCCTCTTTCCACTATTTATCAACAGCAAAATAAATTAAGCCAGATTCTTAGTGTTTTCTCTTATGTTCGCGTTTGATTAAATTGGGTAAAAAGTGCGTTTAAAACAATTAGAGATTAAGGGGTTTAAGAGTTTTGCAGACAAAACAACAGTGCGGTTTGATGAGGGCATAACGGGCATTATAGGCCCCAATGGTTGTGGCAAAAGCAATATTATTGATAGCATACGCTGGGTTATAGGCGAACAAAAAATATCTGCACTACGCAGCGAAAACCTGGAAGCGTTGGTGTTTAACGGCTCTAAAACACGCAGTGCCAGTGGGTTAGCAGAGGTTAGTTTAACTTTTGAAAATACTAAAAACCTTCTGCCTACCGAATTTACCACGGTTACCATTACCCGCCGTTTTTATAAAAACGGCGATAGCGAATACCGCCTGAACGATGTTAGTTGCCGCCTGAAGGATATTCATAACCTGTTTATGGATACCGGTATAAGTACCGACAGTTATGCCATTATTGAGCTGGGCATGGTGGACGATATTATTAAGGACAAGGAAAATAGCCGCCGCCGTATGCTGGAGCAGGCAGCGGGCATAACCATTTACAAAAACCGTAAAAAAGAGGCAAAAACCAAGTTAGACGCAACCGAACTGGATATAAACCGTATTGAAGACCTGTTATTTGAGATAAACAACCAGCTAAAAACGCTGGAAAACCAGGCTAAAAAAGCGGAGAAGTATTTTGAGATAAAAAAAGAATACAAAGAAGTATCGGTTGAGTTGGCCAAAGCTGCCCTGGAAGGGTTTAACATTACCTACAAGCAGTTAAACGAGCAGCACGAAACAGAAACCGACAAAAGAATACGCATTGAAGCGGAGATAGCCACTGGCGAGGCAGCGATTGAGCAGGAAAAACTTGATTTTATAGAAAAGGAACGGGCTCTGCAAAGTATGCAGCAGGAGTTTAACAGCCTGTTGCAAAACCTGCGCGCTAAAGAAAGCGAAAAAAACCTTGCTGCGCAAAAACTGCATTACCTTAACGAAAAAGAAACAAGCCTGAAAGACTTTTTACAGAAGGCAGAAGGCCAATTGAAAAATATTGAAGACTCTATTGAGTATACAAGGATACAGGTAAAGGAAGAAAGCAGCCGACTGGCGGAAACTACTTCAGCCGTGCAAAACGCCAGACTAACCGTTGAAACAACACGCCAGGCATTTGATGAAAAACGGCGTGGGGTAGATGGCTTGCGGGCAAAGCACCAGCAAATACAACGCAGCCAGTTTGAGGCGGAGAAAAAAGTGGCAGTGGCAGATACCTCCATACAAAAACTGCACCGTACACATGCCCAGTTATCTGACGAAAAACAAAACCGGCAGTACCAGTTACAGCAATTAGAAACCGAGTTACAGGAGAAAGAAGAAACGCTTGCCTCAAAAAGAGATGAGCTACAAATGTTGCAGGAGCAGCACGAGCGTACAAAAAAACAAATTCTTGATACGCAACAGGTACTTGAAACATTGAGGGCAGAACTTGCTGACGAAACGCGCACGCTGGATGCCCGGAAAAACGAGCATGACCTGCTAAAAAGCCTGATAGACAGCATGGAAGGCTACCCCGAAAGTGTTAAGTTTTTGCACAACAACCCTAAATGGAAGTCAGGCGTACCAATATTGAGCGACATCATCTATGTACAAAATGAATACCGCGCAGCAGTTGAAAATGTGCTGGAGCAATACCTAAATTATTATGTGGTAAACAACCTGCACGAAGGTTTGGTAGCGGTACACTTACTTGACGAACACAAGAAGGGCAAAGCCAACTTTTTTATGCTGGATAAATTTGGCCAGGTTGAAACAGGTTTACAGCAGCCCGTTAACACCATTAGAGCACTGGATGTTATTGAGGTTGATGAGCAGTACCAGCAATTGGCCAACTACTTACTGGGCAATGTATACATAGCCGAGAATGAGGAGGCGATGGCTGGCAACAGCAATGCTGTTGTGCTTGAAAAAACGGGTAAATATGTAAAAGGCAGGTACACCCTCTCCGGCGGTAGTGTAGGGCTATTTGAAGGTAAAAAAATAGGCCGTGCCAAAAACCTGGAAAAACTGCGCGACGAAATAGTGTTGCAGGATGCGGTGGTAAACGCGCTTAAAGCCGAAATAAAACAAAAACACGCCGAAGTAATTGGCTATAACGAACAATTAAAGGAGCAGGCCATTAAGCAAACCGAGGCTGTGATTAATCAGCTTACCAATGGTGTGTTTGCAACGAAAAATAAGATTGAGAACCTGCAATCGGCGCAGCACAACGCGCAAACACGTATTGAAGATGTACAGGTAAGGCTTGAGGATGAGCAAGATAACATTGCTGCTACCCGGGAGCAGTTACTCGCCCTTAACGACCAGCTCATACAAACCTCATTGGCCTTAAAAGAGGTTGAGACAGATTACCAGCTTGCTGAACAGGCTTACAACGAGGCTACTGCCGCTTTTAACGAAAGCAACCTGCAGTTTACCCGCCGCCAAAGCAAGCTTACAGCCCTTAAACAGGAACTGGTTTTTAAGGAAAACCAGTTAAACGACCTTCACAACCAGGTGCAGCAAAACACAAAACAACTGTCAGAAGCGGCCGGACAGATTGCCGATAGCGAAGATGCATTGCAGGTCGCCCATGAAAGCATGCTGGCATTGCTGCAAAGCAAAGAGGTGGAAGAAAAGAAGTTGAATGAAACAGACCAGGCATATTACAATATGCGTAACCTGTTGCAGCAAAAAGAAACCGAGCTAAGGCAAAAAGTAAGGGCGAAAGAAGCCATAGATGCAACATTGGGAGAGATTAAAGATAAACTTAATGAACTAAAGCTGCAATTGGCAGGTATGAAGGAACGCCTGAGTGTTGAATTTAAAATTGAACTTGATGAAATACTCGACCAGGCCCGCAGCACCGAAGCCAGCCTGCAGGACCTGCAGGCAAGTGCCGACCGCATGAAAAAGCGGCTGGAGAATATGGGGGAAATAAACCCCACTGCCATTGAAGCTTATACTGAAATGAAAAAAAGGTATGAGTTTATTATGGTACAGAAAAACGACCTGGTAAGTGCTAAGGATAGCCTGATGCAAACCATACAGGAGGTGGAAGCCACTGCCAACCAGCAGTTTTTGGAAACCTTTAACCGGGTAAGGGAAAACTTTCAGCAGGTGTTTAAGGCGTTGTTTACGGAAGAAGATACTGCCGACATGGTATTGGAAAACCCCGAGAACCTGGCCGAAACAGGTATAGATATTGTGGCAAAACCAAAAGGCAAGCGCCCTTCCTCTATTTCGCAGTTGAGCGGTGGCGAAAAAACCTTAACAGCTACGGCATTGCTGTTTGCTATTTACCTTATTAAACCTGCCCCTTTCTGTATTTTGGATGAAGTTGATGCCCCGCTGGACGATGCCAACGTTGGTAAGTTTACCCAAATGATACAGAAGTTTAGCGAGAACTCACAGTTTATTATTGTAACCCACAATAAAATGACGATGAGTGCAGTGGATGTTATTTACGGGGTAACCAGGCAGGAGCCTGGCGTAAGTAAACTGGTGCGTGTGGATTTTAGGTCGCTGAATTAACATTTAATTGAGCGACAGGGAATATAAAGCATTGGCAAAGTTGGTTTTAGGTTATTTATCCATTTTGAACCCTTTTAAATGAGGGTTCGGTTAATTGTTTTTTCATGAACAAATTTCTCATCACACTATACATAGTTGTTTTTTCAACATACGTTTTGTTTACACGCGAGCCGGATTTTTTTGGCAGCGAGAAAACAAATGCCACTATTCATTTTATAAAAGACAGTACTGGCAATACCGCGCCTTTTGCTGTTTACCCTATGGGCAAGCAAATATTTAAAACTGATGCCCGCTACTTAC
>CAZRDD010000142.1:0-3139 GCA_964598675.1 uncultured Parafilimonas sp. | reverse complement strand
CTTACTTAGGCCGCTAAACGAAGGCGATAAAGTACAAATAATATTTACACCGGATGAACCAACCAAAAATGCGGTGTATAGCTGGTGGGGATACTGGGTAACCTGGCAGGAATTATTGGGCTCCTTTGCATTGCTGATTGTTTTGTTTCAAATTGCCAAAGCCATTACTAAAAACCCAACGCCTGAAGGCTTATTATCTGAGCTTGAAGATACTGTACCAAAACGAAAAAGAAGGTATAGTTAGGTGCATGCATTGTTATTTGGTAAACAGTACTGCCTTGCAAACTTAAACCGCTGCCAAATTTTTTTATCCTGAAATTTCTGGCTACTTTTATTTTTCTACTATAAGCCCAATTAATGATGAAGCCTCAAAATAAAGTTACCCGGTTTGCTCTTTATTGTGTAATTATTATAATAACAGGCTCTGCATTTAAACCCTTTATTAGTGGTATTGATAAAATATCGCTTAATATGGTAAGCCGCCAGGTACAAAACGGCACTTCGGTAACCATAAAGGGAGATATCTATTATCAGCGCAATGGCAACCTCACCACACATTTCGTTTACCCCAAGGAGTATTTTTTAATTGCCAATAAAGAGGGCGAAACAAAGATTTACGACCCTAAAAAGAACACCGTAATCCAGTATCAGAATTTTTTATTCAGTACGGAATCTTCTAAGTTCTCCTATTTTTTTTCCGGCAGGTTTACCGATATGGGCCTGTACGATATAGGGTATGTACAAGACAAAACCTATTTTGATAAAAACCTTCGTGTTACAGAGTGGCGTACTAAATACCCCGGCAAAGAGGTTATTCAGAAAGTAAAGCTGGTTTTTGATAACCAAAGGCCCATTTATATGGACTACCGCGATGTTAATGGCAACATCATACGCAAAGTATATTATTACAATTACACCACGCTGGCGGAGTACCAGTTTCCCGCTACCACTACTGAAATTGTTTATACCGATAAAGATTCAATTGTAACAAAATCTACTTATACCGATTTTAAGATAAACGATAAAGCCAACAGTCCTTATTTTACCTTTTCAATTCCGCCAAATGCTAAAAACGAATAAGGTAACTCTATATATTGCAGCTACATTTTTACTAATAATGCTGGCCGCTAAAAGCTTTTCACAGGACTTTAAAAGCGACCTGATGTTGGTTTCAAAGGCTGTAATGGCAGATACAGCCTACAAGAGCGAATATTACCATGGGGCATACAACAACAGCAATGTTATGCAACTGCATAACAATAAAGGTATTGCAGCTTATAACCCGCTGGCGCTTACCTTAAAGGGCTCAATGTTTGTGTACCAGCATATATTATCGCCACAGCTTTCAAGGCAATGCCCTTATGAAATAACCTGCTCAAATTTTAGCAAGGCAGCCATACACGAATTTGGTATTGTAAAAGGCTTATTTATTGCAGGCGATAGAATAATGCGTTGTAACCGTATTAGCTTATTAGACATTAATTTTTTAAATATTGAGCCAACAACGGGAAAAATAATTGATTTCCCTTCAAAATATAAATGACGAAATACTGCTTACCCTTTTTGCTTTGCTTATTTGTTGGTACCCTTTTTATTACAAAAAAAAGTTGTGCCCAGCAAAGGCCTTTTTCAACCGAATTAAAATTTGCCCAATACCTGGCAGATAAAAAACATTTTGCTGAAGCGGTATACGTATTAAAAAACCAACTTAACGACAGTGCCTTTAATGTGTTACCTGTTACTCAAAAAGACTCTTTGTATTATCAACTTGGATGGGTGCAATACAAAGATAAAAAGCTGGACGAATCCTCAAAAGCATTATTAAATGTTTCGGCTGCCAGCCCCTTCTATTTAAAATCAAGGTACTTTGCGGCGTATAACCTTACTTATCTTCAAAATACTGATACAGCAACCACCATTTATAACTCCATACCTAATACCGATAGTGTATTTTACGAGCTTACACAATTTCAGTTATCAGGTATAGCCTTATTAAAACGCAAATATTCAGATTTTGCAAAGCTGCGGCAAAGTTTTACCTACAAATCGTATGCAGTTGCCAACGAGGAAAAAAAGCTTGACGAAATTTATAAAAAGCTTTCAGCATACCACCCAAAATCGCCCTGGGTTGCTGGTGCATTAAGTGCAGTAATACCAGGGTTAGGAAAAATTTATGCAGGCAAAGTAAAACAAGGCATAGGCGCGTTTTTACCAATAGCCTCACTTGGCCTGCTTACCTATGAAGCGTTTAATAAAGGTGGCGTTAAAAGCGCACGATTTATTGGTTATGGCTCGGTGTTCCTTATTTTTTATACCGCCAATATTTGGGGCAGCGCAGTTTCAGTAAAAGTAAATGCACAAGAATTATATAAACAATATGATAATAAAATACTGTTTAACATGCATATTCCTTTGCGTAATATTTTTAACTAAAGCGCAGGATGGTGTTACTATGCAGGCCGACAGCCTTTTTAAAACAGGCAATTATTTTGCTGCATCCGTAGAGTATGAAAGGGTTTTATTTAACGGAAGTGATGATTGGAGAACAGTTTATAACTGCATTACTGGAAAATTAAACTGCCTTAAGAAACAGGAAAAATTTAAAGATGCCGTTGTTTTTGTGGGAGATTATTTAAATACCTCCCTGCCAGATACAATTGTTTGCAAGCTTTTGTATGAACAGGCATTGTGTTCCTACTTCGCTAAAAATTACGAAAACACCATCTCCCTCTCAACCCAGATTGAAAACAGCTACCCTGCCTTTAACGGCTTGCCCGTTTTGAAAATGCTAAAAATATTTTCACTAAATGAGCTGAATAAATGGGATGATGCAAAAAATGAATACAAAAAGCTGATAAACAATTATCGGTTTGAAGGGGCCGGTACCCCTGTTGATTTATACGCCATCCTGCCAAAGCTTAAAAGTGAGAAAAAAGCCCAATGGCTATCAATGTTTATACCAGGCGGAGGACAATTATATGCAGGAAAGCCTTTGGAGAGCCTTGCAAGTATTGTAATACAAGGCGCAGGAGTTTATTATGCAATAATAAGCTGGAATGCGGGATATTACATTTCGGCCTGGCTTGGCGTTGGTATATTCGGGTCGTTTCACAACGGTGGCGTACGGCGCTCCGAGGCA
>CAZRDD010000141.1:0-11184 GCA_964598675.1 uncultured Parafilimonas sp. | reverse complement strand
AGAAATATGTAAAGCCCTTTGCCGCCGATGGTAAGCCCGAAATAAGGGCTATTGCGTACGATGAAGTATCTAAAAAAAGCAGTGCAGATATGCATGAAAAATTTGATATAGCCCGCAGCAACTGGAAGATCATCAGCACCACCGATGATAAGGCCAGCGCTGTTTTAGATGGTAACCCTGCCACCACCTGGCACCAGCCCCACGATGCAAAAATGCCCATTGACCTGGTGATTGATTTAGGCCGTGAGGAAACGCTTGCTGGTTTCAGGTACCTGCCCGACCAGTCAGCATGGGGGCCCGGCATTACAGCCGGTTACCAGTTGGCCGTATCGCAAAACAACAGCGATTGGAAGGTGGTTAGCAGCGGCGAGTTTGCAAACATTAAAAACAACCCCCTGTGGCAAACATTGCCTTTTGCCCCCAAAAAAGCACGTTACATTAAGTTTACCGCCCTTAAAAATACCGATGCCACCAACGAGGTTGGTTATGCCGAAGTAGATGTTATTACGCAGTAGTTTTTTATAATACAGCAAAGGGTATTGTACTGGCGAATGTTGGTGCAATACCCTTTGTTGTTTTTGTTGCTGTAATGGCGTTGTGTATTGATAGGGGGGATGCCTGTGTTGGATGTATTCTTTATTGGGGGATGCATTTCACCCAACGGGGTTACATCTGATGGCACCGGGCAGTGCCTTGTGAAATATAAAGGGTGATGGGCTTCTTGTACCCCGATAGGTGTACATCAAACCTTTGCATACTGGGTGCCCTTGCCTTCTGCAAAAAATGCTGGCAGGTGTTAAGATATTAACTTTACCACAGCGCAAAAAAGGGCACAGCCCAAAGATTCTTTCCAAATGGCACGGCCTCTTTGCCGGAATATAGTACCACGCCCCCTGTAAAATCGTTTCCGGTCAGTTCCTCAAACGCCTTTATGCCTCTAAAATCATCCATTGTTACCGTTTCGTTTTTCTTTACCTCAATGGCAAAAACCGACCCATCCGGCCTCTCCAGTACAAAGTCCACTTCCTTGCCGTCGCTTGTTCTAAAATGGTACAGTTCTGCCCTGGTTTCGCCATTGGCAAGCTGCTTTAGCAGTTCGGTAGCCACAAAGTTCTCCACCAGGTGGCCGTATAGTTCCGGTTTTTTAAGCGGAATATCGTCAATGCTGTAATCCAGCAAATAACAAATAAGGCTTGTATCAATCAGGTAACCCTTAGCCGCTTTAACAAGGCGTTTGCCAACGTTACGGTACCAGGGGCTAACATCAAAGGTGAGGAACATGTGTTTGAGGATGCCCCGGTAAAATTTGCCTGTAACGGAGTTAAGCCCTGTTTCACGGGCAATGTCCGCATCGTTCAGCAACCCACCGGTACGCGCTGCCAGTACGTTAAGCAGGTGAGGCAGCAGTGCAATTTTTTCCGGTTCAGCTATTTGGCGCACGTCGCGCTGCAGTATTGTGGTAATATATCCATCAAACCAGTTACGGCGGGCTTCGGCACCGGCTTGGGAAATTTCGGGGAAGGTTGCCCGTTTAATGGCCTCTATTAGTGTTAGCCCACGGTCGTTTATTTCATTAAAATCCAGTTTTAGCAGGCGTTCCAGCCCGCCTGCACTGTTATGGGTAGCTTCAGCGGCAGTAAAGGGGTAAAGTGTTTTAACGGCCATACGGCCCACCAGCGGGTCAGCCAGTTGGGGCAGGGCAAGTATGTTGGCCGAGCCGGTTAGCAGGTATTTGCCGTTGGCATAGGCTTTGTTCGCCAGCCGTGCTTCGTCCACCACCACTTTCAACGCCCTGAACAGTGGCGGCGCAAGCTGAACCTCATCAATAATCAGCGGGCTGTTGTAGGCGGTAAGAAAGGCTTCCGGGGCCGACGCGGCCGATGCTAAAACCGTAGGCCGGTCGAGGGTTACATAATGGGCTGGCTTTCCGCCCGTTGCCATGTTTTGGGCAATATGCTGCGCCAGCGTGCTTTTACCCGTTTGCCTGGCACCATTAATAAATACTACAGGGCTAACTTTAAGGGCCTCCAAAATACGCGGCGTAATATGGCGGTTAAAAAATGGCTTACTCATTTTGCAAATTTAAAGTTATTCTTTATAAATACTAAAGCTTAGCTTTAAATTTACAAGAAAGTAAAAAAGGGGGGCCTTTAGTTAGAAGAATACAAATATGCTTTGGAAATTATCCGTCCACCAGCTTATTAAGAGTATAAAAACGCCCTGCCATTTTTTTGCCCCTGTGGGTGTACACTGCAAATAACAAACCACATAATGCTTTTATCAGGATTTCTCAAAAAGTAAAATGAAGGCACTGAGAGTCTCATAATCGCAAAGAGGCTCCCCATCGCCTGCCTCCAAAAAAAGAGGCTGATCATTGCATTTACAGCAGCCTCATAAAGCCCGTTACGTATATTTGGCATACAATACACCGTTATGCTAAACACTTTAAAACAAAGCCTGTGGCAGCAATTCGGGGCAAGTATACAAATGCTTGAAAACGCCATAGCACTTTGGCCCGAAGAAGATTGGCATACCCACCCGCACTTTTTTTACAACGCCTACCATTGCCTGGTGTTTTTAGATTATTACCTTACCAACCCACCCGGAGGGTTTGCCGCGCCGCTGCCGTTTACCCTTGCACAGCCCGGCGATGATATGCCCTCCGAAGCCCTGGACGATGTACTGCCCAACCGCATATACAACAAGCAGGAGTTGTTGGATTACCTGCAGCACAGCCGCCAGAAATGCCATACCCTTATTGCTAACCTTACCGGAGAAAGCCTTGCCGAACGTTGGATAGAAGAACCCGGCGGCATGAATTACCCCATGCTTGAGCTGTTGCTGTACAACATGCGCCATGTACAACACCATGCCGCCCAGTTAAACATGCTGCTGCGCAACCACCTTAACAATGCCCCCCGCTGGGTGGCAAGGGCTGAGGAGCCTTTGGAGCAGAACGATAAATGAAAACTGCTATGGTAGATAAAACAGTGTTAACGAGTTTGTATGTGCAAAGCAGTATGCTGGCAGATGTGAGGGAGATGTACTTTGAAGTTACCCTTTTTTACAATGGCGCAGAACAAATACTGCCCGTTTACTTGCAGACCACATTTAACCGAAATGAATTTTCGCAAAGCCCTTTTGTACATATCAAAGGTACCCTTGTTACAGAGGTTCGCCCGTTTAAAATATATATGCAACATGCAGCAGTAGTCAACATAACAGCCGGGGAATACTGGGAGCAGTTTGTAGTAAATTACCTTTTTAAATACGGTGCTGCTTTTATGGTTAGCAGTTACCCAGAAGGGCTGATAATAGGCAGTTGCCTTAAAAACCATTACGTTTGGTTTGATATTGCCCCGGATAAGAGAACAATTAATAAAATTGAATTTGGCCGTTACATGCCCCTTACGGGCAATAATGTATTTAGGGAGAGCAGCTGGGCCAAAGCGGTATTTGTAAACCAAAGTAACTGCCCCGTGCGTTTTATGCAAACGAGTTTTTATAGCGAAGCCGGTAAAAATTATACTTGCTGTTATAATGAAGAAGGGCAGCAACGGGTTAGTCAGTTTTTAGATATTCTTTTTTTGCATGGCTGGCAGGAGCGGGATTACCGCCTGGGTACCAGTAATTTTTACAAAACCTGTGCATCAATAAAAACGGGTGCATTAAGTGCGCAATGGAGTTTTACGTTGCTGAACAGCGCAGAGCAGGATATACCTTTTTGGGGCGATATAATTGCACAGAAGTTCAGGATATTTTGGGCTGATGCCTGGCTAAACAATTACCGGCGCTTTATTGATGAAACGAATGTGCTGCCGGTGATGAAAGATTAAATAAATGCCCTGCGCTAAACAGCAGTAAATAATAAAGGGTTAAAATAGCCTGGCCTGTAACTTTATACACATACATCGTTTTATAACCCCTTATTGCCTTTAAACAACTGGTTTAATTTGTTTTCTATAGCTGGTAAATTCATATTGTTTAATATCACCTTTCTGTCTGCCGAAATAAGTATGTAGTGCGGTATAGCCTGTAATTGAAAATCTTCAGCAACACCATCGTTAAACCCTTTAAAATCGCTGCCATTGGGCCATTGCATTCCATCTTTTACAATAGCTTCTCTCCATTTTGCAGCAGATGTATCTATTGAAATACTAAAAATTTCCAACCCCTTGCTGTTATACCGGTTATACAGTTTTTTAAGCAGCGGGGTATTCGCCCTGCACGGGCCGCACCAGCTTGCCCAAAAATCAATCAAAATAAACTTGCCCTTAATGTTGTTTAAGCCAATGGTATTTCCAGAGGTGTCTTTTATAGCAATGTCGCTGGTAATAACCGTACCCGGCCGGTAATTGCTGTATTTAGAGTTATACATGGCAAACTCTCTTTGCAGTAAGGTGGCCTGGTAGTTATTTTGCTTGGCGGCAGGTGTAAGCATGTCGTAATATTTTGTGGCTATGGTGTCAAGGGTATGCTTTATATTGGCTTGGTCAATAAAACTGCGTATTACAGCACAGCTAAACGGAGAAGAGGTGTGTGCTGCAACCCAATGGTGAAAATAGTTATGCGATGCTGTTTCCATCGCCTTTAATTTGGCCTTCAACTGTTTTATGGTAACAGGGTTTGCAGCAGCATTCATTTTTTGTTCAGTAGCGGCATAATCCTTGTTTATGGCACCATAGCCTTGCCAAAAGCTGTTTTGTTCCCCGGCGCTGCTGTCGCCGTTTATGGTAAATTTATCATTCCTGCTGTTTATTTTTACCGCCATCACTGATGCTTGTTTAAGCAATACTGGTAAAGTAAAAAGCCCCGCCTTACTTGTATAGGTTAAAAAGTATTCATCCCATAAATTACCGGCAGGTATATTAAATTGATACGCATTATCTTTTGCAGTAGTATGGGCAGTATAACCCTTTGATGAATATAAACTTATACGCATACCATCTGCGGCAGAGTCAATTACACCGGTTAATACGGCAGGCTGCTGGCTAAAAGCGGTTTGTGTACAAAAAAGCGCGCCAATTATACTTATTGCGGCCAGGGTGTTTTTTAAATGGTGCATACTGTAATTATTACTTGTTATTAAAACGGGTTATTTAAAAGGTTGACGATGACTTACTTTTTACCAGCAATGCTGGTGTACGCCCTTGTTGCTGTTGCGTGTTAACAGGCTGGCAAAACTGTTGAATGCCACGCATGTATTACGCAGGCCAACACTTGACTGTATGCGCGTAAAACATTACGTAAAGCAGCTGTTACCTGCTATGCAGCGGCCTTAACGGCCATTGGCGGAGGCTCCTCAATGGGTGGGAGGTTGGGTGTTGTTTTATAATTGCGTAAAATGGCTTTGTTTAGTATTGCTGGCAGCATAAATTTAGTGGCAGATGCCTTTTTTCGCTTGCCATAAAATATATTTTTCAATACAATAAAACCTTCATTAAATTTTTTCGACATAAGCGATTCTATAAACGAAATTTCACCTGTTTTGCCATCATTATACTGTATTAAAATATAATAATATTCACCTGCATAATGCTCGTTGGGTGCAAGCCCATGCCCGGTGGCAAACGTTTTAAGCGGTTGCTGGCTGTTGAATATTCCAGCCAGTGCGGCCCTTTCTTCCAGGGGCATTGTACAAATAAAATAGCTGTTGGCATTACCGCCTGTATAAGCCATGTTTACATCACCAGTGCTGTTTATGTTGGCGTAAAAAAACACATGTACTGCATCTTTTTGTTTTGTTACTTCATAGCTGGCAAATTGAATATTTTTAATAGCCCAATCCGCAGTATGCGTTTGTGCTTTGGCCAATACAGCCGTAAAGCATACAACCATCAATAAGCATATTTTTTGAAACAGCTTGTGCATATAAGGGTTTATATGTGGTTAAAAATACAGGGTTGAGCAAATGCATACGTATATGCAACAGCTTTAAACGTTTAGTTAAAGGTATAAGCGCAATGCCTTACAAGTGCTGTTTAACCCTGTTAAAAAAATTAAAAACCTGGGTGTTGAAAAAAACAGCCAGGTTTAACATGCTGCTACCCCTTTTTTAAATACCGCTCGCACTGCTTCCAGTAGGCAAAAAAGGAGGGATAGTAGCCCATTACCTGCGGGTACAGCCAGTCGCGGCTGTCTTTAATACCTGGGTAGTGCTGGTATAGTGGATGCTTCTTGCTGTAAAATACATCAGCCGCTGCGGGCGCTGCTGCGTTATACAAAGCCTGCAAGGCAGTCACCCCGCCACAATACACCTGTATGCCCGGTATATTTTTGGCCAGGTTGATGATAAACGTAATTACATTTTTGCTAACCGGGTATTGCTGGTAATGCGATGGCTCCAGCAGCAGCACGCGGTTAGCATCCTCATTGCTGCGCCACAGCGGGTCAATATTGTAAGCATTGTACAGCAGGGTAGGTTTGCTGGTATCAATAACAGGCAGGGGCGTTGCCGGCAAAGGGGTTTGCAACTGTAATGTGCCGGTGGCCTGCAATGCAGCAGGCACAGGCATTACAGGCAGTACGTGGTAAGGCTCATCTAAAAAAGTATGCTGCTGGTTGCTATAGGTGTATTTATTAATATTCTCCTGGTTGCAATAATATTTTTTTGATGCAAAAGCCGCTGCCACCCATTGCCAGCTGCAGTTATTGCTGGCCAAATCGCCATCCAGCAAATGGTAATACATCCATTTGGCGGGCTGCAGCCAATGCGCTTTGGCAATGTTGCAGGCTATGGAAGCCACATACATGCGTATATGGTTGTGCATGTAGCCTGTGGAGTACAGGTGTTCAATCTGCGCATCAATGGCTGTAATGCCTGTTGAAGCATTTAATACAGCGTTCACCATCTGGTGATGGGCAACATCGGGCTGCTGCTGTTTTATATCGCTAAAAATGGCATCGCCTTTGGCCTGCCATACCCTTTGGTAATATTCGCGCCAGGCAAGCTCCTGCAAAAACTTTTCAATTTCGTAAGGCTTGTAACCGTTACTTAACACCGCCTGCTGCACCTGCTTAATACTAATTACCCCCCTTGAAATATATGGCGATAAATACGTAACAGCCCCGTTAATAAAGTTGCGTGTTTTGGCATATTTAACAGGCTGTATGCGTTGCAGCTTTTGCAGTATAAGGGGGTAATCTGTTACAAACTCGTTTTGCGGTATATGGTTATCTTCTCCAAATAAAGTGTGCATAACAGCTATTGTTTTAATGGTAATTGCAGGTGTTGTGGTTATTTGTTTTTACGGCACCTGTCGCTGCAGTATTTAACATCGTTCCAAACCTTCTCCCATTTTTTACGCCATGTAAAAGGGCGGTTGCAGGTAAGGCAAATTTTGGTAGGCAGGTTTTCTTTTTTTATTGCTTTCATGTTGTTGCTGTACTATCTAACTGTTGTAAAAATTGTGCAGCATGGTTAAGGTGCTGCTGTTGTTTTTCGGGGGGCATTTTATCAAACGTATTCACCAGCATACCCAGGCGCGGATTGGTTAAAAAAAAGCGGCGGTGTACGTGCATAAAACGCCAGAACAATCCATCCCAAACCTGCTGCCAGTTGCCTTTTGGGTAATCGCTCATCTTCATTAAATAATTGCTGCCGCTTATGTAGGGCTTGGTGGTCATCAGCCCGCCATCGGCAAACTGTGTCATACCATATACATTGGGCACCATCACCCAATCGTACGCATCAATAAACATTTCCATAAACCAGCGGTACACCTCATTGGGGTTAAACTCGCACAGCAGCATAAAATTGCCCAGCACCATCAGCCTTTCAATGTGGTGGCAATAGCCGGTTTGCAGTATTTTTTTAATGGTAATATCAATAGGGGCAATGCCCGTATCGCCCGTCCAGAAACTGGCGGGTATTCGGCGTGTAAATTTCCAGTAATTGGAGGTGCGCTGCCTGCCGCCTTCGCGGGCATACACAATGCGTATAAACTCGCGCCAGCCCATTACCTGGCGTATAAACCCCTCCAGCGAGTTTAGCGGAACATCATACGTTTTGGCAGCCGTTAGCGCCCCATCTATTATTTGCTGCGGTTGCAGCAGGCCGGTGTTAAGCATGGGCGTTAGTACGGCGTGGTGCAGCACGGCTTGGCTGGCCACAATAGCATCCTCGTACACGCCAAATTGGGCAAAGCGCTGCGCAAAAAAATCAGCCAGCCATTGCTGCGCATCCGCAAAAGTTACCACAAACAAACACGCGGTGCTGGTGCTGCCGTAGTTGGCCGCAAAGTGCTGCTGCACGTATTGTTTAGCTTCGGTAATGTAGTTGTTTTCGGGCGGCAGCGGCAGCGCCGGGGGCTTCTGTTTAGCGGGGTATTTTTGCCGGTTGTCAGCATCGTACGTCCATTTACCACCCAGGGGCTGGCCATCTGCCTGCAGCAGTATGTTGCGCTGCCTGCGCTGCCAGGTATAAAAATCGGTTTGAAAATAGGTTTTCCTGTTGCTGAAATACGCCTCCACGCCATGCATGGTGTTTAAAAAATTAGGGTTGGCATAAAGGTGCAGCGTTATGTTGTTTGTACGGCATGCCTGCTGCATACGTGCCAGCAGCCAGTCATCGGCAGGCTCGGCCAGGTGTATGTGTGCAATGTGCTGTTTGGCCAGTGCGGCCACCAGTTGCCTGCAATCGTTTAAGGGCGTATGGGTTTCAATATAGGTAACGGTAAAACCGTTTTGTTGCAGCCAGCCCTGGTAAAACTTCATGCTGGCACGGTGCAGCACCAGTTTTTGCTTATGAAACTGGTATTGCCTGAAAAACAACCACTCCTCCACCAGGTACACCGGCATACCCAGCTGCAGGGCGGGGTGCTGCTGAAACAACTGGTGCGGAAAAATAACGGTAACTGCGTTGGCCATGCCGTTGTAAACAAATGCCCCGGCGTAATGTTTAACCGGCCGCCTGTTTTGGAGGGATTATTTATGGGGGAGGAGGGTAGGGGGGCGTTGCCAATCGTTAACAGGGGCAGTACCTTCAGGGCAGTGAACAATGTGTTTTATTCCAAACGGGGGATGCATCTTTTAGCGCAGAGCAACGCTATAAGAAAAAATGTGAGTTACGAGATATTTAGCTGTAGATAGTGTGCCTGCTAATAATCATAACCCATTGGAAACCATATACCCCGAACGTTTGGGGATTAATGTTTGGTAAGATATGGTCTGCATCTAATGTGGATACATCTATGTTTTCAATTACTTCATTTATTTTAGGAAAAGCGGTGTCTTTAAATATCTTTTTTCTTCATTAGGTTTAAGGCATCTTCATAGGTAAATGCTGTTACACCACATGCCATTTTTATTTGGGGTAGTAGATTATTGTTATCAAACTTGAACCAATATCTTTTCAACATTATAAATGGGATTATCATTTTTTTGAATAACTGCCAGCCGAAACACATTACAACCGTACAAGTGTGCGACGCAAGCAAAGCTACATAGTACCACTGCTGCCGGGGCCACTATAACCCTTGCCTTTGTGGCAACGTGTTATTTACACTCAGCATCAATGCGCTGCTGGGCGTATGGCGAGCCGAGCTGTTTGGCAGTGGCCCAATCGTGGCAGGCGGTCTGTTTGTTGCCCAGGCTAAACTGGGTGTTGCCACGGTTAAAGTAGGCCAAATGGTTATCGGGCGCAAGGGCTATTACTTTGTTATAGTCAGTAAGGGCGGCAGCATGCTCGCCCGCATCGTCTTTATTGGTGGCGCGTAGCAGCAGTGCGTCCACATAGTTGGGGTCAATGGCCAGGGCCAGGTCGTAGTCTTTACGGGCGGCCTTACTGGCATGCAGTTCATCTTTGCAATAGCCGCGCGCCTGTAAAGCCGTTTTAAGTGATGAGTTTAGGCGCAGGGCCGTGGTAAACTGTATAATGGCTGCGCCAAAATTGCTGTTGTTAAGGGCATCTATACCCTTGTTAAAACAGGAATCTGCCGTAGTGGTGCTTAAGTTTTGGTAGGCCAGGTGCTTAGCATCGGTTAAGGTGCCGTAGTGTAAAAAGCGGCAATCGTACTGGTAGCCTTTGCAATACAGGTCAATTACCCAGTACAGCAGGTTATCCTGGGTATAAGGCTGCTCAACCGCTGTGCCGGTTATTATCCAGTAGTCTTCTTCCTGTTCGGGCGGCTGCATGGTAAAGCCATAATTGGCAGTTAAAAATGCTGACAGTGCATGTAGTTTTTGTGGGGTGTTTGATGTAAACTCTATATCAAAAGTAGCCAGTGCATACTCTTTAAACTCATCGTTGGCCATACGCTGGTACACCTCTTTGGCAAGGGTTATTTCCTGGTTAAGTTCGTTGTTAAACTCGGCTTTAGTAAAATAGCGGCTGCTCATAGCGGGCGTGGTATTTGGGGCCGCCTTTTGGCACAGGCAGGCCGTATTTAAAAGGGTGCATAACACCATGCTGAACAACTTAATAACAATGGCGGGGTGTACCTGGGTTTTGTACATAACAAGGGTTTATGTTGTATGCCTTACAAACAAGGCCTTAAGGTACAATGTTTTGGAAGACCGGCAAATTTTGGGGAGGGGTAGATGCTATAATACCTGTCAAACTGTAATCGCCACATCCAAACATAGGTTTGCATAGAAGCACCCCTTCGGGGCAATGGCAACGCGTATAAACATGTATGACGGGCAATGCCCATCACTGATGGAGGCAGCCCTTTCATGGTAAAACCACCATTCGCCCACATCAAAAATCGTCCTTCAAACATCAAACACCTCCCTCCCCAAAATCAGCCTCCCGCATCAGCGCCGTCACCACCAATATTTCCATCGGCGGTAAAAAATCAGCGGCCATATGTTCAAATTATCTCATTTTCAAATTATGCTCCCCCTCTTCCAAATTCACATACAGCGGTGCCGTATTCACATCGGCAGGGTAAGGGCCCGGCAAAGCGCGGCATGTTTGCAGTACAAATAATTAACTATAAACTTTTTTGGTATGAAAAAATGTATGCAGTACAGTATAGTGTTTGTTATGCTGCTGGCGGCGGCTGCACCTGCAGCAGCGCAAACCGGCCAGCCCTATGCGTTTGAAGCGTTTGCTGCCCGTAACGACAGCCTTTTTTTAAGCGCCTGCACCAGCCACAATATTAAGCAGTGCAATGCCCTTGCAGATGGTTTTTTGCAGCGTTATAATGCCCTTGATACCACCAGCCGACAAACATACAGGGG
>CAZRDD010000140.1:10979-11187 GCA_964598675.1 uncultured Parafilimonas sp. | reverse complement strand
TGAAAACGCGCCGTAGTGGCCTGTTTACTGTTGAAAACGAACTTTTTATAAAAAGTGCAGGTTAAAGTTAACTGTACATGGCAGCGGAGGGGTTAAACATGTATTTTTGTATTAAATATTTGGGTATGAGCATAGAACTTCAAAAACCGGTGATAGGGTTTACCAGCGGCGATATTAATGGCATAGGGATTGAACTGCGTATTAGAAC
>CAZRDD010000140.1:0-10969 GCA_964598675.1 uncultured Parafilimonas sp. | reverse complement strand
ATTTTGGACATCTGCACACCCGTTGTTTTTGCCAGCAACAAAAGCATTAACTTTTACCGTAAATCGTTACCGGAGATAAATTTCGTGTACCAGTCCATTAAAGACTTTACCCGGCTAAACCCCAAGCAGGTAAACGTATTAAACTGCTGGGAGGAGGAGATTGCCATAACACCTGGCCAGCTAACCGATATTGGCGGCCAGTATGCACTTAGCAGCCTTCAGCAGGCAGTGGCAGCGTTAAAAGCTGGCCATATTAAGGGCCTTGTAACATCGCCCATACACAAAAAAAATATTCAGTCGGAGCAGTTTCAGCACAGCGGCCACACCCCATACCTTAAGGAGCAGTTTAATGTGGCAGATGTAGTAATGTTTATGGTGGCCGAAAATTTACGGGTTGCCCTTGTAACCGAACATGTACCTGTTAGCGGCATAAAGCAACATATAACCAAAGAAAATATAGTACGTAAGCTGCAGATACTAAACTACAGCCTGCAAAAAGATTTTGGTATTGACAGGCCAAAAATTGCCGTTTTGGGCCTTAACCCGCATGCAGGCGATGAGGGGCTTATTGGCGATGAGGAGGAAACAATTATAAAACCTGCTATTAAAGAAGCTAAGTACAAAGATGTAATGGCTTTTGGCCCTTACAGTGCAGATGCTTTTTTTGCACGCGGCAGTTATACTAAATTTGATGCAGTGCTGGCTATGTACCACGACCAGGGCCTGATACCTTTTAAATCGCTTGCCATTGGCGAAGGCGTTAATTACACCGCCGGGCTACCCGCTGTACGCACCAGCCCCGACCATGGTACAGCCTTTGATATTGCCGGTAAGGGCAAAGCAGACCCGGCCTCTTTTGTAGTAGCCACATTTGAAGCCATTGATATTATACGCCGAAGGGGCGAGTTTGAAGAAAACCACCGCAACCCGTTAAAGAAATTGAGTAACACATTGGTGGCCAATGCCCAGGATGAAGCTATTAAGGAAACAGAGGAATAGCCCTGGTTTATTATACGTAAAACAATCTTTATCTTTCTGCTCTAATAAAAGATGCACTATGGTACACCATCTTCAAAACGATGTTTTATCTGTTTCTATAACCGAAAAAGGGGCCGAACTACAAAGTTTGATTAATAAAAGTACAGGTATTGAGTACATGTGGGGGGCAGACCCTGCTTATTGGGCTAAAAAAAGCCCGGTACTTTTTCCAATTGTTGGTGGCCTGAAAGATAATACCTATAAATATAACGGCAAAAACTACCATTTAAATCGTCATGGGTTTGCCAGGGAGGCTGATTTTACCGTAACCTCCAGTACACCCGAAAGCATAACATTTACCTTAACGGAAAGCGAAGAAACGCTTGCCCTGTATCCGTTCCGCTTCGTTTTTTCTGTACGCTACACCGTAGAAGGCAATAAATTAGGGGTTAGCTATATAGTTAAGAATACAGATGATAAAAAGCTGCCGTTTTCGGCAGGCGGGCACCCCGCTTTTAAAGTGCCTGTTACAGATAATACCGTTTTTGAAGACTATTACCTGGCTTTTGATAAAGTTGAAAACGCTGGCCGCTGGCCACTTTCCCCGGGCGGGCAGGTAGAAACATTTACAACCCCATTGCTGGATAACAGCGATACCTTGCCACTTACCAAAGCTCTTTTTTACGAGGACGCCCTTGTTTTTAAAGGCCTCGCCTCCACCCAAATAAGCATATTAAGCCATAAAACAAGCCACGGGCTGGCTGTATCGTTTGACGGTTTCCCATATATGGGTATATGGAGTTTTAAAAACGCAAACTTTGTTTGCATTGAGCCATGGTGTGGCATTGCCGACAGCATTGATGCTACCGGTGAGCTAACAGAAAAAGAAGGCATCAATATTATTGATACTGGCGATGTTTTTGAACGTACGTGGTATGTAGAAGTATTTTAAGCAGCTAAATTACCAGTTGCACCAGGGGTGATGCGTAACAAGAGGTGGTTATGTTTAAAGGTTTAAGCTGAAAATTACTTACTGAACGACCAAATACCGGTATTGCCTAAAGGGTTAATTATACTTTTACCCTTGTTGATGAATGTACCGCTTCACTCATTTCTTTAATTAAAGACACATCTTTTTCAATAGCATTGCCCACAACAATAATATCTGCACCTGCCCGGCAGTTAAGGTATGCTTTTTCGGGGTCGGTTATACCTCCGCCAATAATAAGGGGTGCTTCAATATGCTGTGCAACTTTTTCAATCATGGCTTCGGTAATGGGCCTTTTTGCGCCACTGCCCGCATCCATATAAATTATCCGCATACCCAGCATTTCACCCGCCATTGCCGTACACATAGAAATTTCGTTTTTATCTGCCGGTATGGGTGCTGCGTTGGATATATAGGAAACGGTGGTGGGTGCTCCGCCATCAATAACCATATACCCGGTTGGTATTATTTCCAGCCCACTTTGTTTAACATGCGGTGCGCTTATAACGTGCTGGCCAATAAGCAGTTCAGGGTTGCGGCCCGAAATAAGGGAAAGATACAGTAATGCATCAGCATACCTGCTTACCTGGGATGGTGACCCCGGAAATAAAATGACAGGGATGTTACAAGACGATTTAATTTGACGGATACAGTCATCCAAAGTATTGGAAATGACGAGGCTTCCGCCCACAAAAAAATAATCCACTTTGGCATCAACCGCCAGGTTAACCAATTGCTCCGTTTTTTTAGTATCAACTTTATCGGGATCAATCAGCACCGTAAATGACTTTCTGCCATGGTTTTTTCGTTCGGTTAATTGATGGTATAGCTTATGCTTCATGCAAATAATTAACTGTTAATGGTGCTTATATGCAAAAATGCAAAAAAAATCTCTGTTTTGTGGCGCTTCTGTAAAATAAATACGTCAAACCCAAAGCAAGAGTACACTTTGTGCGTGCCTTTTTTAGAAAAAAACACCGCTTTGATTAAGTTTTGTACAGTATCCCCCACAATAACTATCATATCTAAAGTACTCTTCACCTATATAAATGTTTGTAAAATAATGCCAAAACTCGGCGTTGTATACATCAGGGCTGCGTTTAAACCTGCATTGAAAGCCTATTGACATATCTTCCCACGGTAGTTGGTTTTTAATAACACACATAAAGGCTTCCGCCCTTACATAGATAAACTCCTTTTTATTAGTGCTTAAACTGTCGTATTTCTCTTCCAAAGCATCAATATCCATACGTATACACAAAGGGTTACTTTGCGAAAAGTTAATAAAATAGCCATGGCCATCGGGTTTAAAATTGTCATCTGTGGTAACAATAAACAACTCAAGCGCATCGCTAAAGCCAACGCCTTTAAAGTAATTTATTACCATATAATCATCTGGCGTATAATTGTTTTTATATGCAGTTATATATGCGGATGTATAGTCTGGTCCATCATTGTATAACTGTGGCGAGTTTATTTTTTCGCTTTTTAATTCATTATTTTCGCTAAAAATATATTTATCAAAATGCTGAGGGTTTAATACAACAGTTTTGGGCCTTGCTTTTTTAATATACTGGGCCACCTCATCAGGCGTGTTCTTTACATTTTTTTGCTTTATGGCGTTATCCCTTTCTGCTTTTTCGTTAAAGTAACCAGCATACGGCATATAATAACACGGGTTGGTTAGTTTTATAACTTCGGCAATTTTAATAAGTGCGGCTAACCTGTTCCGGCTTAAAGTTCCATCCTTTTGGGCCTCGTCTAAAGTGTTAAAACATACAGGGTAGCCGCTTGCACCACTTGCAAAGGAGGTAAGCAGCAGGTCTAATTTTTCTGGCAAAACAAAACCATTTAAAAAATTGCTGTCAACAGTCATTAATATCTCAAACCCATAAATATTCAGGTAAATGCCGCTGTCGTCTCTAAAGTCACCTGATTTAAGTATTGAGAGGTAAATATCTTCATTCTTCCAGCGGTATACATCTTTAAAGGCAAGGGGATGGATATTTTGAAAACCAGACCGCCGGAGCATCTTTTCACTTGAACCTGAAGTAAACCCGGCTGTGATAATTGGTATGTTCTTATCAAAAAAATGCTGTAGTGTTTCAGGGTGCAAATGATCTGGGTGATTGTGTGAAATGTAAAGCAGTTTGGCTTTTTTTGCATATTCAACAGCAGCCTCTTTGGGGGGTGTATTAAGCCACCACCCTGTCATAAATGCTGGCCCCGTTAGCCAGGGGTCGGTGATGATGCTAAAGTCCCCGGCCTGGATGTAAATGCAGGCATGCGACAAAAAAACAACTTCAATATCGGGCCGTTCCCTGGTAACAGTCCCATCATTTTTATGCTCAACCTGCATTTTTAGCGCATACGCTGGTTGCTTTATGTTTAAAGTGCTTTCCGAAACAGTAAAGTCCAGTTTGCTTTTTTTAATAAACGAGTCCGTGTATTCGAGAGTGTCAAGGTTCAACTGCCAGTTATGTAAAGGGCATGCCGCTATATTATTGCGGGGTATTAATTTCCCGCCATTATGGTCACATATTCTGTTGATAACATATTTAATTTCACCATTTTGTTTGTGAATAATAAAATCATTTGTGGCATTAAATCCCTCGCTTAGGCTGTGTATATCAAAGGTATAAAGCTGCTCATTTTTTTTTGCTTGTACAAGCTTACCCGCGTAACTAATCATATTATTATTTTTATCATTTAGTTGTACAGCTTACAAAGTAAACATAATTTTTAACCATTATTAATGCCTGTCTTTGTTAGAAATTCAGACTCTCTAAATAGCAATTTTAATGCACTTCGCACCTTTTTTTAATGCACATTTCCTGCAAAAAATGTGCATAATGCCGCAGATGCAACAAAGGCAATACCTCGCGCAAAATCCACATTCCTTTTCCACATATTGTGTATATTTCAACGGGGGTTTTATCATATTAGTAAGATATTTTCGTAAGCCACTTAACAGTACGTTAATCTGGATACCCTATTTCTAATCACATTAAAAATATTTAACTTATGGCCCAGGCAAAAAAGGGGTTGCGGTTTCAACGCCGCTTTACAAAAGATGGTGTTACACCATACGACCTTTTTGAATACGATTACCGCACCAGCGTAATACGTAACCCCAATGGAGAAGTGGTGTTTGAAATGAACAATGTGGAGGTGCCAAAACAATGGAGCCAGATTGCAACAGATATATTAGCACAAAAATATTTTCGCAAAGCGGGCGTACCCCAGCCCGATGGCAAACTTGGCCGCGAAACCAGCGTAAAGCAGGTAGCCCACCGTATGGCAAACTGCTGGCGCGTTTGGGGCGAAAGAAATAATTATTTTGCAAGCGCCAAGGATGCAGAGGTTTTTTACGATGAGCTGGTTTACAGTATTTTAAACCAGGCCTGCGTACCAAACAGCCCGCAATGGTTTAATACCGGCCTGCACGAAAGTTATGGCATTACCGGTAAGGCCCAGGGGCATTATTATGTTGATGCAAAAGATGGACAGCTTAAAAAATCGGCCAATGCGTACGAAAGGCCACAACCACATGCCTGCTTCATCCTAAGCGTATCCGACGACCTGGTGAACGAAGGCGGCATTATGGATTTGTGGACCCGCGAGGCGCGCATCTTCAAATACGGCTCAGGCGTGGGTACAAACTTCTCGCAAATACGTGGCGAGGGTGAAAAATTAAGCGGCGGAGGCACCTCCAGCGGCTTGATGAGCTTTTTAAAAATTGGCGACCGTGCAGCGGGTGCTATCAAATCTGGCGGCACTACCCGCCGTGCAGCCAAAATGGTTTGCCTTGACCTTGACCACCCCGAAATACTTAAATTCATCAACTGGAAAGTTGGGGAAGAAAAAAAAGTGGCAGCCCTTATTGACGCTGGCTACGACAGCAGCTACGAGGGCGAAGCTTATTTAACCGTTTCTGGCCAAAACTCAAACAATTCTGTACGCATACCCAATTCATTTTTTAAAGCGCTTGAAGAAGATGCTGATTGGGAACTGAAAGCAAGAACCGATGGCAGGGTAATGAAAAAAATACCCGCCCGCGAGGTATGGAATACCATTTCGTACGCAGCATGGCGCTGCGCCGACCCTGGTACCCAATACGATACCACCATTAACGAGTGGCATACCTGCCCCAAAGGTGGCCGTATTAATGCCTCCAACCCATGCTCGGAGTACATGTTCCTGGATAATACAGCATGTAACCTGGCAAGTGCCAACCTGATGAAGTTTTTTGACACCGACAACAATGTATTTGACATTGAAGGTTTTGAATATACCTGCCGCCTGTGGACAACCGTGCTGGAAATTTCGGTGTTGATGGCACAGTTCCCATCAAAGGAGGTTGCCCAGTTATCGTACGATTACAGGACCCTCGGCCTGGGTTTTGCCAACCTTGGCACCATGCTTATGGTAAGCGGTATTGCTTACGACAGCGAAGAAGCCCGTGGCATTGCAGGTGCCATTACCGCCATACTTACTGGTATTGCTTACAAAACATCAGCCGAAATAGCCGAATTTAAAGGTGCCTTCGCCAAATACGAAGACAATAAAGAAGATATGCTGCGTGTTATGCGCAACCACCGTGCTGCTGCATACGACGCGAACGAAGCTTATGAGGGATTAAGCGTGAAACCCGTTGGTATTAACGCTAAATATTGCCCGGATAACCTGTTGAAAGCCGCAACCAAAGCTTGGGATGATGCAGTACAGTTGGGTGAGAAGTACGGCTACCGTAATGCTCAAACAACTGTAATTGCCCCCACGGGCACCATTGGGCTTGTTATGGATTGCGATACCACAGGTGTTGAGCCGGATTTTGCCCTGGTTAAATTTAAAAAACTGGCAGGCGGTGGTTACTTTAAAATCATCAACCAATCTGTACCTGCAGCGCTTAAAAACCTTGGCTACAGCGAGAAACAAATAGATGCCATTATTAAATATGCAGTAGGTGCTGCTTCTTTTGAAGGCTCTCCATTTATTAACCCGCAAACACTTAGCGAGAAAGGGTTCCTGGCGGATGAAATTAAAAAACTCAACGATGCTTCTAAAGCCGCATTTGAAATTGGGTTTATTTTCAACAGGTTTACCTTGGGGGATGCCTGCCTTGAAAGGCTTGGTTTTACCGCAGAACAATACAGCGACTGGAATTTTGACCTGCTTGCATCTTTAGGGTTTACCGATGAGCAGATTGATGCCGCCAACGACTATGTATGCGGCACCATGACGGTTGAAGGCGCACCTTACCTTAAAACAGCCCACCTGCCAATATTCGATTGTGCAAACAAATGTGGTAAAAAAGGCGAAAGATTTATACATGCCCATGGCCATATTAAAATGATGGCAGCCTGCCAGCCATTTTTAAGCGGGGCAATCTCTAAAACCATTAACCTGCCCCACGAAGCTTCTATAGATGAAATTTCGGATGCCTATATGCTTAGCTGGCAATTGGGTTTAAAAGCCTGTGCTTTGTACCGCGATGGTTCAAAACTTAGCCAGCCGCTTAGCAACAAAAGCGATAAGAAAAAGAAAACAGACACCGAAGAGGAGAAGAAAGAACAGCCAGCTTTATCAACCATTACGGAAGCACCGCAGATTGTTGATATGAGCAAGCTGAGCGTGGAAGAACTGCTGGATGAAGTACAAAAGCGTGTGCAGGCTTCGCCCGATACACAATTAAAACGTGCCCTTTCTACCATTGTTGAGCGTAAAACGCTGCCAGCCAAGCGCAGGGGCTTTACACAAAAAGCCAAGGTGGGCGGCCAGGTTATCTTTCTGCGCACAGGCGAATATGCAGATGGCACATTAGGAGAAATATTTATTGACCTGGCAAAAGAAGGCAGCACCCTGCGCAGCCTTATGAACTGTTTTGCCATCTCTATATCCGTAGGCCTTCAGTACGGTGTGCCGCTGGAAGAGTTTGTTGAAAAATTCATTTTCACCAAATTTGAACCTGCCGGTATGGTTGACCACCCGAATATTAAAACAACAACGTCGCTGGTGGATTTTATCTTCCGCGCGCTGGCGTACGAATACCTTGGCAGGACAGACCTTGTTCATGTGCTCGACAAACCCGAAATTGGTAACCAGGGCGAAGACGATGATGTTACCTATATTGGCAAGCCCGAACTCAGCAATTTAAGGGTTTCGGCACCAGCACCTGTTGCGCATAGCCATAAACCGCAAAAAACAGCCGTTAAGGCCGAAGCCGGTTTGGATGCTGTTAATGCGGCTGCCAAAAGTATGCAGAGCGATGCGCCTGCCTGTAATGTGTGCGGGCACATAACCCTGCGCAGCGGCACTTGCTATAAATGCCTTAACTGCGGCAACAGCATGGGTTGCAGCTAAAAAATACCATTGAGTGTTATACATGCCCCTGCGTAATGCCGGGGCATTTTTTTGGTTTTATACGCAGCCGGTAAACAGCGGGCCAGCCCGCCGGGCTTATTTATAAATTGGCAATAACTGTTGTTTTATATATTTTTAACCCCTATACAATACCATACATGCAGCTAAAATTTGCGTACGATAAAAAAAAGGTGCTACAGGCTTTGCGTTACCATTTTATATGGCAACCAGAGATGAGGATATTACTGGTGGTAATACTGGCGTTTGATGCTGCTACGGCCATTTTATATTTTACCGGCAAAATACGGCCCGAGCCATTTTTGCTGGGCAGTTGTATATGGCTGCTGTTTATTATTTCCTTCTGGTATATTATGCCAGCCAGCATTTATAAAAAGAACGCAACATTTCAGGATGTTTTTACTATTATGTTCAGGGGTGATGGTGTTGTGCTTAGGGGTACAAATGCCTACGCTGAGTGGAACTGGGATGGTTTTTCAAAATTTACAGAAAGCCCCAACTTTTTTCACCTGTATTTTTCTTCAAAATCGTTTTTCCTGGTGCCAAAGGACGGTATGACTGATGAGTTTAAATTTGACCTGCGGTTACTGTTGAGCGAGAAGATTAAAAGCACCAAATAATCCACTGTTATAAAAAAGTATAAGCCCGGTTTCAGCGGGCTTTTTTTATGTGCCGTTAACAGCCAGTTTTTTAAATAAAGGGCCTGCTACGGTTTGTACAGGCATTTATACAACTTGGTGGCGGCAGGCAATCTGCCAATTATACCAAACCGGCACTGCTTGGTAAAGGTATCTTTAGTAATTTGCGCACTTTTACTACAATATATGATACACTATAACAGGTTTGTTTTAGAGAATGGATTACGTGTTTTGGTGCATGAAGATACCTCTACACCGCTGGCGGTGGTAAACGTGATGTATGATGTGGGCGCGCGCGATGAGGACCCGGAGCGTACCGGTTTCGCCCATTTTTTTGAACACCTTATGTTTGGTGGCAGTATTAATATACCTGAATATGACGAGCCCCTGCAAAAAGCTGGTGGCGAAAACAATGCCTACACCACCAACGACCTTACCAATTATTATTGCCAGTTGCCCGCGCAAAATATTGAAACCGCATTTTGGCTGGAAAGCGACCGTATGCTTAGCCTGGCCTTTAGCAAAAAAAGCCTGGAAGTACAGCGCAAGGTGGTGAGTGAGGAGTTTAAGGAGCATTACATTAACAAGCCTTATGGCGATGTTTGGCACAAACTGCGCGAACTATCGTATAAGGTACACCCTTACCGCTGGATGACCATAGGCAAGGAGTTAAGCCATATTGAAAACGCCAAACTGGAGGATGTTAAAAACTTCTTTTTTAAACATTACCGCCCTGTAAATGCCATTCTGGTTGTTACAGGCAATGTTAAAACAGACGATATTAAAAAACTGGCCGAAAAATGGTTTGGCGATATACCTGCGGGCGAAAAATATGTGCGTAACCTGCCTGCGGAGCCGGTACAAACTGCCCCACGGGAGTTAACCGTGCATGCTGATGTGCCTTTAGATGCGCTGTATAAAACCTGGCATATTGAAGGCAGGCTTGATAAAGGTTATTACGTTACCGAAATGATAACCGATATATTGAGCGGTGGCGGCTCCTCAAGGCTTTTTCAGGCGCTTGTAAAGGAAAAACAGCTTTTCAGCCAGATAGACTGCCACCATTTTGGCAGCATTGATAAGGGCCTGGTGGCTATAGAAGGCAAGCTGGTAAAAGGCGTTACCATGGAAGCTGCCGAAGCTGCCGTAGAAGAGGAGATAGAAAAACTTAAAACAACCCTGGTGGCTGATGCCGAACTGCAAAAGGTAAAAAACAAAACAGAAAGCGCCCTTGCTTTTGAGGATATGAGCATTATGAACCGTGCCAACAGCATTGCTTTTTACGAGTTGCTGGGCGATGCCAGCCTTATTAACAAGGAACTGGAAAAATACAATGCCATAACACCTGAAGATATACAAACCTATACCCGCGCTATTTTTGATGTAAACAACAGCAACACGCTGCATTATTACAGCAAAAAAGCGGAAGCTGTTGCAGGGTAAAAGATGCTTTATAATATTAAACTAACAAGGGTTACTGTTAAGGTAACCCTTGTTAGTTTTGGTAACATCTTTCTACCTGTTCAAATAAAAATTGTGGATAAGGCATGCACTGGTTTTATACCCTGGCACCTCAAAGTAAACAGGGGTAAATTAAGCCAGGTTAATTACCAGGATAAGTACATTTATTTCCTCCCCTCCAGTCACACCATCGTTACTTCATCCCCTCCAGTTCCTTTTGCAATTTAAACATTTCATCGCGCAGGCGGGCGGCTTCCATAAAGTCCAGGTCGCGGGCGGCTTTTTCCATTTCCTTTTTGGTTTTGGCAATCTGCTTTTCCATTTGGGGTATGGTTTTGTAGGCCACGCCATCTTCTGCTGCAATGGTTACCAGGTCTTCATCGCCCTGTATGGCGTAAGGCTTGTTGTTATCAAAGCCCTTAATATCCAATACAGAGGTTTGTTGCATAATCTGCTCAATGCTCTTCTTTACTGTTTTAGGCGTTATGCCGTTGGCAATATTGTAGGCTATCTGTTTCTCGCG
>CAZRDD010000139.1:0-11271 GCA_964598675.1 uncultured Parafilimonas sp. | reverse complement strand
GAATGTCAGGCATATCGTCCAGGTGTGTGATAAGGCCATATAGTTCAATGTTTTTGCTTGTCTTGACAGACACTTTATGGGGTGCGGCCTTTCTGTAATGAAGATCAAAACCGCCTTCTGCATTGTTGCCCTTGATGATCATTTTGCAGTCACCGGTTTCAGGCGCCGTAACATAAAAGTTGGCGGTATCGTTGCCACTCACCACCTTATTCCAAAGCACCTTATTTTGCTGGGTTATGGTAATAGTGACCGTTCCTTTGATCACATTTACAGTATAATCAGTAAACAACAAATCCCCTTGCTGCAGGTTTATACTACTGGTGTTTTTGCCATTAAAATAATTAAAGGAAGCCTTATCTACGCCCGGGACGCTGGTCCCTTGCCAGTTATTGGCATGGAATGCACAGGAGGCCATTAGTACAAGAAGAACCATACATACATAAACAGAACGCATAACCGCTATTTTACCTGCAATAATAAAGCTGTGATGCCGTATAGTCTTGTATAATATTGCTGTTTTATGCTTGCCTGTACCGGGCTGGCGGGACACCAAAATATTTACAGAAGCTGCGGGTAAAATGGCTGGCGTCATGGAAGCCTGCCTGGTATGCAATGTGAGTAAGCGGTACATTATCCAGGAGCATTTTTTTTGTCTTACCCAAGCGGTACAGCATAATATAAGTCTGCGGAGTGATACCGGTGGCTTTTTTGAATGACCGGATAAAATGAAACTTACTCATCCGGAATTTTGCTGCAAGCCAGCCGGTGTCAATCGGCCTGTTGGCATGCTCGTCTATTATGCTGTCTATTTTGGCAAAATACCGCTCCAGCGTGTTGCCTTCATAGGGGTTCGTGGCGTAGCGCGACAACCCTGCCAGCGCATTTTCAATCAATCTTGCGGTTTGCTGCCCTTCCTGGAAGACTTGCAGGAAATTGTCGTAAAGTTGTTGATCGTATATCACTCTTTCCAGGGCCTGTACTTTTTTACCATTATTGAAGTATGCAAGCATATCCGGGTTGACATAAAGGGTTTTATAGCTGTAGCCCGTTTCGCTTAAAGAGCGGTTTCGGTGCACTTCGTTGGCTTGCGTAATGCTGATGGAGCCCGCGGGCGCTATAAAGGACTGGTCAGTATTACTCAGTACTTCTGTTCCATTGGTGATAAGGGATACGCAGTAGTAATCATGGTAATGAAAAGGGAAATAGTCATTTTCATTCTCCGAGGAGAACAATTCTGTGTTATCCAGTATTGGAAGCCTTTTGAAACTGAACGAACTCATAATACTAAATTACTGATCAATTGCATACCATAAAATAGGCGCAATTTTATACACACGATTTAACGCGCATTTATCTATCATTGCGCAAATTTCCTCGATGAGCCTACGGACATTGTTAGCAGCCACCGTTCTTTTTTTGATGTATAAGGCACATGCAGCGCCAGCAGATACGACCGTTACAGCCAGGCATTTTTCCAAACAGCAGTTACTGGAAGATGTGTCCTACCTTACTGGTGTTATTGAACGGGTCCACCCAAATATGTATCATACCATAGACAAAAGCAGGTACTTACTATTGGTGGACAGCGTAAAGAAACAACTGCACGACAGCATGAGCGAAATGGATGCCTGGCCCCTGCTCGCCCGCCTTGTGGGCGCATTAGGCGAGGGTCACTCCACCTTTGACTTTCCAAAGTCTGTATATGACACATTGAAAAGCGGGCGGCCAGTGTTGTTCCCGGTATTTATCAGCGGGTTTGACAACAGCCAGTTTGTGGTAAAAGCAGATGTATCCAATGAGAATAAGCTCGTACCGGGCGACCGGATCACCGCCATTAACGGTATTCCCGCCCCCCGCCTGGTTGACATCTTAAGCGGGTACGCAGGCGGGCTTCAATCGTTCAGGGCAATTGACGTCTACAAGAACATCAGCGTATGTCTTTTTTTATACTATATCGGCGGCCCCTACCGGGTGGATTACCTGCATGGAAACAAAAAATACAGCGCTACTTTACAAGCCTTGTCTTACCAGGCATTTCGGGCAAACCGGGCCGAAATGGCAAAAAAACTCCCGCCACAACCAGCGCAGGTAAACCACTCACTGTCATATACCGACAACTATGCGTACCTGGTGATCAATACGCTTACGGAAAAACCAGACGTATTTGGAACCTTCCTGGATTCGTGTTTCAAGGCTTTGCGGGCGAAACCTGCACCAAAGCTTATCATAGATCTTCGCAAAAACGGCGGCGGTAATTCGGTGCTAGGGGAAATGCTGCTGGGCTATATCACCGACAAGCCTTTTCGCATGACAGGCGGAGAACAATGGAAGGTCAGCGAGGAATATAAGGATCAGTTGCGGCAAAACCTGAAAGGCGACGAGGTACAAAAAATGGCGTATTACCTTGACGCGGCGAACGGCAGCATGATAAAGTCGGAAGCCGAAGTTCCCAAGCCCCCGGCTGTTAACCCGTTGTTGTATAAAGGAAAAGTATTTGTACTTATTGGTCCTAATACCTTTTCAAGTGCCAATATGCTGGCCAATACTATTCAGGATTATCACCTAGCAATGCTGGTGGGCGACCGCTCCGGCGAACCGGCCAACGACTATGGTGAATTAATTTTCCTACATCTGCCAAGTACCGGGTTTTCATTTGCCACCAGTACAAAACGGTTCATCCGTGCCAATGGCCAAAAGGATGATCAAAATGCCGTCATCCCACGGTATCATGTCAAAGACGATCCGCTAACTCCGCAAGACGAGGTAATAGAATTTGTCAGGGCGCTGGGCGTTCACCAAAAGGAGTAATATAAGGGGTTCTGAAATGCTAAAAAAAATGTAATCGCATTTTCGAGCAGGTGCGTACACGTTAGTTTGCAGCCCTTCCTCACTGCAAAACTATGATGTATGAAAAGCACCAGGCATTTAGCCCTTATGGCCTTTTCGGGCCTTTTATTGCCTGCCTGTAAAAAGGCTGGCGTTGACCTATCGCAAACAATTCAGGACAGCGCCATTGACTCAGCCAGGAGTTATTTTTCCGGCTATCAAAGCGCTCACCAGTCATCGTTTGATATGCATGACCCACGGACGATTGATTGGAATCAGGCTACCAGCTATGACAGCGGAACTGTCGTCATAGCACCTGTAAATTTTGCCTACGATGATATTGTTACGATTGATTCAACATCAAGGCGCTTTTTTAACAGGAGCGGATTGACCCGGCTGAAATTAATCCGGAATGACAAAAGCCCAGGTTATACAGCCGTTGTCGAAACAATGATGCCGGACGATCAGTTTTTACAAAAACCCACAGGTAGATTTACTGGCCTGATATTTCAGCAGGAATGGCAAGGTAACGCGTTAGGTGCTGTTCGCTTCGGTCATGCAAACACTACTGCGTTTGCCAGCCTGACGCAGCTATGCATCACCATGTCCGGCAAAAACTACACGCAGGGACATGAAGACAAGGCCTATTACTGGTCGTCGACAACCTGCTATGTCATCGATGGCGGGGATTATGGCGGGGCGGATGGCGGTAGTGGCACCGGCACTGGCGGCTCTGGTTCGGGCACCGGCGGATCTGGCAGCGGAGGAACGCTTAACAGCCTCCGGCGTGTGTATATTACTGCACCGCCGCCGACCAGTAAAATAAACGACCTGAAAAGCTACCTGAAATGCTTTACCGCCAGCAATACTGCAACGTATAATGTGCAGGTCTGCGTTGACCAGCCGGTGCCCGGATCAAGGGCCGCCTGGGGCATGTCTATCGCCGCCCAGGCACTGGGCGGTGAAAATCCGGTGGATGTGGGGCATACTTTTTTGGTATTGACAGAAACAGACGGCAATACCACAATCACGCGGAACATTGGGTTTTACCCCGAACATATCGTCAACCCGCTGAGTACGACGGCCAAAGGGGTATACAACGATGACGGGATGCACCATTACAATGTGTCCGCGGGTTTTTCAATTACACCCTCTAATTTCATGAACCTGGTGTCGTATATCAACGGCACAGCTTCTGCGACTTATGACCTGAATGACTTTAATTGTACCACCTGGGCGATCGATGCGCTTGATGCCGGGCATATTTATCTGCCAAGCACGATCGGGTCATGGCCGGGTGGCATGGGGAATGATCCCGGTGATTTTGGTGTAGACATCATGAACTCCAATGCGCCCGGTATTACGAAGAGCCAGTCGGAACAGGTACACGTCAATGCTGGCAGTTGTGACTAATTAAATTCAGATGGCCAAAGCCAGATAAGGTATATTACGGTACCAATGATAGCGGATACCATCAGGCGCCTGAGCGCCATGAAATACATCGATCGAGTCATCGTGGAAGACTGGGGTGTACATACTGTAGAACTAGGCATATTATCTTTCAGGATTGGCAAGGTCAACTTGGGAAACTTGAAGCAACAGGTGCAACGGGGTGGCAATGTTATACTCTCGATCGGGGTGGATGTCTATGGGGATTGCCCGGCGTTTATCGTACGGTATACGCGTGAGTTAAACGAATTTTTGTCATAACATTAAAGGATATACAACCTGGCCCCGTTAAGGTATTCTTTTGCAGTTTAAATGTACGCCATCAACATCCGGGAACCGGCGATATACAAAAGATATCCCAAGTATATAAAACCAAACAGCCAATTCAACTTATTCAGACGTCCTGCCACTGTTTCCAAGTAAAGGATTAATTCGTTTTGTCCGGTTAGCCATTCCTTGTAACCATAAATTCTTTGTCGCCTCTTTTTTATACGCGCTAGTTTCCTGTTTCTTCTTAGACTGAGATAGCAAAGGGTAGCTAACTCGAAATAATAAAGCAGCCATCCGTTTAGGCGTATCCCGCTATTTTCAGGAATGTTAAACCAATAGGGAGAGATAATAAAAATAAAAACCAGGAAGAATTGGAATGTTGTTTTGTTTTCGAAGTATTGGAGACGATCCAAAAATACGGATGGTAAATCGGGCGTGCTTTTACGGAGATTTTTCATGGCAGGTTGTTTAAGATAATATTACCGGTTAAATAAACGACGAATTTTACTTTGTGTTGGGAATAATGGACAGTCGCCTCGATAACATGTACTAACCCTGCCGTTTTAAGGACGACATGAGGTAAATGCCTGCGCTTTAAAAACGAATGCATGGATAGTACCAATTGCTCATCCGAGTGTTATAACGTAAAAGTGACACATGAATATTTTTGTATCATTGATCGTCGGCGTCAATCTTTTTTTAAACACGGGATTCCAGCAACAGCCGGGGACTGGGAATAGTGTCAAAGGGCCTCGCCATTGCGATAAGTTCCCTGTCCTTGTTCGTGTACCAAAGGCTCCGAGGCCTCCATTCATCGACTTCAACGACGTCTCCTTGAGCCAAATCCTGTTACAGGTGGCCCGCTCATATGGGAAAGGATACATCCAATATTTCCCGGGTATAGATCCGGGTAAAAAAGGTGTGCTGGGCTGGGGACACGCAGCTTACGACATTCCTATAAATGAGTTCTGCAAGCGTGTATCAACCCGGAACATATGCATATACCCAAAAGGCGATACATTGGTTGTGCAAAAAACGGCCATACGAAAAGCACGGAAATAATTATTTCATTCAAAAATCTTTACAATGAATGAGATACACATTTGCAGCTTTTTTAGCAGATTTTAGCTAAGGGATTGTCTGTAGATTCAAAGTCTAATAGGATAAGGTTTAATGGTTATGGTATTTGATTAGTGCATCCCCGCTTCTAAAAAGCGGGGATTTTTTATACTTATTTCATGGTGGACCACCCACGCTTTTTCACGCCAACCTTTTGCGACAAGAGCATCGATAACATGAATTCGGCTATAGCCAAGTGCGCTGACTGGTATGGAGACGCCTTAAGTACAAGCTCGGGTAATGTCTCATCAACTATGACGCTGCTCGTCAGATCCGCCTTGCCGTCCGTAAACAGCTGTAGGTTGCAGGGATAAATGCGATTGATATATTTTGGAAAATGGTGCAGGGGGTTCCTGCATACCATAAACTGAATAGCTACAGGTTCCAACTCAGGCCCATGATCATCTGCATAATGAAGTTCAAAGCAACGAAAGATAAGGCCGCCATACCATTTTTCCTCATGCAGATCCAGGACCGATAATGAGCAAACGCCTTTCTTTGACCACGCTACCGAGTGGTTGGTTCCTAAGTGGCCGATGAGATCAAGCAGGTATCGGCCCCGTACTCTGGATAGTTTTTTCATACATGCATTATAACACGCTTCAGCAGTTTGGGACCGGGTAGGCCGTCTATTTAATCTGCCAAATCTTTGGGGGTATACGAGGGGTTACCATGCTTTATCTGTCCTCTCGAATGCCATTTTGCCCCGGCATTTCTTAAAATAGCCCTGCCTGGCTTTAGACCGAAAAAATGCAGTGATGTAATTATAGTATAGTACAACAACCTTTTTGTTATCAAGGTAAGGCAACTGTAGTGACTGGATCAATTCAGCGATGTAAATGATACCGGCGGGTGCGATGGCAGCGGCCAGTTGCTTTACCAGGTTACCCAGGACCTCTTTATTGGCGTCGTAGGCATCCTTCGGATGAATGCCTATACTTTTTCCCGGGCGCTCGCCTATTATAGTCAAAGGGCTTGCCACAGCACGCACAACGATATACTGGTTTCCGGAAGGTTCGTATTGTGCCGTCACCAACCTATGATGCCTTAGTTTGCCCAGCAACTGGTAAAACAGGTCCCTGTATGCCTGCCTTTGCAATCCTTCCTCAAATTGAAACAATTCCATGTGCTGAAGGTCGGTTACGGACAAAACACTTCCTGCCAATAAAAGCCTGTCGTGAAAATATTGATGGATCAATGCATAACTATCGTTGCGAAGTTGCTGGTACGGTCCGGGAATTGTATCAGGCATGACGGAGAGTATTGGTATTACTATTACAAAAAACGAATCTTAATGCAAGAGCTTATAAAACGCGACACCCTGCAATTATTGGTCTATTGAAAGAAATCGAGCTACCAGCCTTTTTCGGTTCTGGTGTAAGTCAGTTTTCCGTCAGCAGTACCTGACACGATGAAATAACCTTGTTCCGCCTTGTTGCGGAAGTACCCGGCAATATAATTGTAATACATCCCCCGCATGGTGCTGTCGGTACTGTAGGGCAGATCGAGCGAAGCAACCAGGAAGGTAATTTGTACAGTGTCACCACTGCGCATGATAAGGGCTGCCGCCCTTGTAAAGTCGAACAGCATTTGTTTATTGGCGTTATAAACCTGCTCAAAATTGACCGACCCAATAATTTCCTCTGCTGTGCCGATGATGCGTTTGGGATCCGGCACAGACCTTATTACGGTGTAGGTGTTGCCATTAAAGTTGTCAACCTTGACTGAGACCAGCTTACGGTTTTTCAGTTTCACGATAATGGACGAAAAGAGGGTTTTGTAATTGTGTTTCAGGAATGGTGTAGTATAATCATAAAGGTGCATGTGCTGGAGGTCGGAACTTTTCATGATGCTTCCCTCGGCCTGCAACTTATCATAGAAATACTGGTATATTTTTATCCGGCTTTGCTGGTAAAGAATATAGTTCTCTCCCAGTAGTTTTTTTGTATAAGAGTTAGCCAATGCTTATTCGGTTAGTTAAAAAAAAACGTTGCCACAAAGAATACCGAGTTGGTTAGAAACGTACTTCAGCACGCTATGTTCAATCCGAAATCGTCAGGGGCATATCGGCGACCGTGCCGGAAACCGAAGATTTTGCTCCCGTCAGTTGGTTATAGAACCAGCCGGAATAGAATCCCTGCAATTTATAGTCTGAATAAGTGATGGTAAGGCTGATATTAGAGGGGCCGACAGCTATCGGGGACGTGCCATATTGGTAGATCGTGAAACGGGTTGGTAACACAGTAATACTTTTCCCGCTGTACAGGGCCACACTGTCTACATGAAACCTGATCTCAAGGGTGTAGTTGCTTTCCCCGCTGATAGCATAATATCTTGTACTGCTATCCAGGATATTATGCACCGTGAACCCGGATTGCCACGGCGAAAAAGAAAGGGCCGTATTGTCAAAAGCCAGTGCCAGTGAAGGGAGGATGATGTTCATGCGGTCTGAGGCATCTGCCTTGCCATTGAGCCAGGGGGTTGGCAGGTTACGTGTGCAATTTGTAAATAAGCAAGGCAAAAGTAATAATAGGATGAAGTGTAAAATTACGCGCATGACAAATGGGATTAGGTTAAAAAAATATAGGGCAGGAAATGAGCATGGGTGGTCAAAGGGATAGGATTATCCGTGCTTTTATGACTGGTAATATAATGGATCCGGTCACGGTCAACTGGATCCTGCCTAACCATTAACCATCGCCGAATAAAGGGGCTTGCGTATGGTTCATCGAAGGGCTATATGTAAGTTCTTTATGTAATAATAGAGTGTGATATGGATATATCACACGTATGCTGCCAGCAGGCCTGAATTCGTTTGCCGTGACAGGATTCAATGGAAGCCAAAGGGGCCCGCATCGTTCCCCCGGCGCCATTGTACACCGGGCGACTGTACCGTACCCGGTAAAACCAACGATCCGGGTATAGACATGCCTGGATATTATCGCAGAACTAATACGTAGGAATGCCGTTTTTAACCAAGGCGGACAGCCTTTTTAACAAAAAAAGGACCAGGGCGAAGAATCACCCGGTCCGGTTACAGTTCCCGGCATGAAGGCCAGCTTCACACCGAATGAGCCAAATATACTCGCAATTTTTTAGATAACCGGACCGGTGAATAGCAAATTGATACCCTTGTATCAACCTGAATCTGGATAAAATAAAAGCATTCAATTTGGTTTTTATTTGAATAGGTTTTATGCAATTGAGCCAGCGTATAGACATACCCTGGCTAACTTGATCATGTGCTTTTGGGCACACTTGCCATCGGGAAGTTCCATAGGCCCTGCTAAACCCGTAAAGTTTAAATCCTGTGGCGTGCTTCCCTTTATCAAGAGGGTTAATGAACCATTTAATTGGCTGTTGGCTACCAGGTATAGACATACCCGGTTATTAATTATCCTTTAGCTTTTGTATCCAGAAATCTCTATTACCACTCCCGCATGAAAATGCAGGACAATTTGGCCAACAGCAAAAAAATTTCCGGGTATAAACATACCCGGACGTAGCCACGCCTACCCCGCGGGTTGCGGCGTGCTTTCAAAGAAAGTAGTGTCTAGACAATAGGGCGGGCTATAGAGATACCCCGCGTATTTTAGCAACCAGGATCAAACGGCTTATTCACCGGCGACTTCTCAATATCATCCCGGTAAGCCCCCGAAGCTAAAATTCAACAGCGGGCCAGCCCTGCTTGGCGGCCTACGTTGTACGCCAGCCAAGGCAACATTCGCCTTGACTGAAACCTGCCCTGGGATAAAAATACCTGGGCATCAATAGACATCGAATTCGCATATGTTATTAGTGGTTATTTTCAATTTCCCCGGCATGAAAATACCGGGGGTTTTCACTGCGCAAGAGGTTCACAAAAAGGGAGCACGCTAAGACCATTAAGCACCCTGTCTTATGAAACACAGCGTTACGTAACTGCCAAAGGAGAAATGCTGTTGCATCTTTTCTGGGCAATCGCATCAAGATTTTGTTGAGTGAATTCGAGGGCAGCCTGCCCGGTTCAACGGAAAACGGGCAGGCATTGGTAATATACGCCTGCGCCGCCCGCGCCCATTGGGAGATGGGGGACTCATTAGTATCGTTCATGCGGGTATACATAGCAACGTTCTTTTGGTAACGGTGCTGCCCTTATCCGGAAACTGTAAACGGTGTCACTGGTGACTGGCCGTTGAGATAAAAACACGTGGGCTCGAAAAAGGTACTAGTTCAACCAGAAACTTTTTTTGGGCTTTGCACTTTCGTGAATGCCAGCAGGTAGGTTAGCAGTGTGTAGGCCGCAGGTGTATCTTCCCGCGTAGCCAGGTCTGATGTATTTCTTTCAGGCGGAAGATTAAAGTAGACCGACCGGAGTGCCGTCTTCAACCCCGCCCAAGGGCTGGATTCGAGCAGGAAGGTGCAGATATCAACCAGTCTTTCAGCAGTCATTTCAGGAGCAAGCAGTTGGGCGTTATCATTTAACCAAGGGATAAGGGCTATACCGTTACAGGCTTGAGGCTGGATGCACAGTTTACGGAGATGCATAGTGTAAAATGCTTTGGCATTAGGGTATGACCATTCATTTTCATCTATAATAAGCAGTTGCATAAAAGGCGTGAATAGCACGCTTTGTTGCCGCTCCTGGTCTAGGCCGAAAGCAATAGACAGGGGGATACCAATTGTCAGGAAGTCATCGTACAGCTCAAAGATGGCCTGGGTATCGCCGGTATTAAATGCTTCCATTACTTCATTATGCCTGCTGATGGGTATTCTCATGCCACATTGATACCGGGTAGGCCGGTTGTTGCCTCAAGGTAAATCGTTAGGAGGCGTAATACAAAATATCCGCCGCGATATAAGTGTTAACCCGTATTAGTTCTTTTTGTCAGGCGTTATGTAGCTCAAAAAATAACATAACAATGCACTAGTACCAAACGTAGTTGCAAGTGTTTTTATATTGTCTCATCTCTCAGCCAGGTAAAACTGGGGGCATTGGGCCGAAAGGCTCAATGCTTTTTTTTATACAGATAATCCCCAACAGGCTGATAGAATTCTTCTCTTAGAACACAGAATTAATCCTTCCCTGATAATCTGACCGCAGTGCCTTGAACTATTTTAAGTGCAGGCTCCTGACCCGGTAGCGAGTACTCTTAAATAAACCATCCTATGCAATTAACAAAGAGCACGCGGTTAACCAGGCAAGACCTGTTACGTATAAAAGAAGCAGTCCTCTATGCGGAAACGCATCACCTGGACAAAATCAGCCAGATCGATCTCAGCCAGCAATTTGCCATCGGTGAAGATAAAATACAACGTGGTTTCCGGGAGATCACCGGGTATTCCGTCCATCAATACCTGGATGTGTTAAGATTCAACAGCGCGAAAAGGTTGTTGCTTGACACGGATAAAAGCATCAAGGAAATAGCAGCTGATTTGCAGATGGACCCGAGTTATTTTGTGCAGTTTTTTAAAAAATATGCACAAAATACGCCAGCAAAGTACAGGCAAGATAATTATGATAGGCAATCTCTGGTCATTGTCTGACAGCATGATCCTTGAGGTGACAAAGTTATTTTTAGAAGAAAAGGAAAAAAGATTAAAAATTGATTTTTGTTTTTTGTTGTT
>CAZRDD010000138.1:0-11341 GCA_964598675.1 uncultured Parafilimonas sp. | reverse complement strand
CAGCGCGGGTTCCCCTTTTTTGCTGGTAAACTCATCCGATGCAACAATGCCTGGTATCAGGCCCTTGCTTACCGGCAAATCCAGCGTATCAGGCACAACGCCTCCTGTACCTATTTGGGGCCAGCCATCCTGCCATAGCACGGGGCTAAAGTAGGGTATGCGGCCAACGGCACCATAGTCGCGAAAAAGGTAGGCATACCACTTGCCCTGCGGCGTATTTACAATACCGCCCTGGGCAATGCCCCTGTCCTGCAAAGCAACCCTCCCCTCCCAGGGCCCTAAAATGTTATCTGCCCGGTGTACAATAACCGTGCGCATGCCGCCCTTTGGCCAGGTAATGTTGAAAATGTAGTATTTGCCATTTACCTTAAACAGTTGCGAGCCTTCCGCACCCAGGCCAACGTTTGGGCCAGCGGGGGCACTGGCATTTTCAATCAGCACCTGGTTTATGCCGCCAGGCTTAACACCTGTTGCATCTGCGGTAAGTTCAACAATGCTTAGTTTGCCATTGCCGTATACAAGGTAAACACGGCCATCGTCATCAAAAAAAAGGGAGTGGTCGTGATAGGATGGTGTAAAAGAAACCTTTTTCCAGGGGCCTTTTTCAATATTCTTTGTTGTGAAAATATAGGTTTTGCCAGTTGTTTGTGCAAAGGTGGTAAGGTAGTACATGCCATTGTTAAACCTTAGGCTGCTTGCCCACGAGCCCCTGCCATACGTGCTTTTGCCATTGGTAAGGTTTAGCTCATCCATATTAGCTAGCGTATCGTATGCATAGTTTACCAATTGCCAGTTTACCAGGTCGGCAGATTTCATAATGGGTACACCGGGGCTTTCGTGCATGGTAGTGCTGCTCATGTAATAGCTGTTGCCCACCCTTATGATTGACATATCAGGCACATCCGCATATATAACCGGGTTTTGCACGTATTGAGCATAAGTAATAGAACCAACCATAGTAAGAAATACAAACAACCAGCTTTTTATTACACGCGCTTTCAACATTATTGTTAATTTTTGGCATTATTAAATTTTTAAAGATACTGTACACACACTATTTCATAAGGGTATATTACCTGTTGGAATGGCCTTGCTGTTTACCGGTCTTTATCATCGCTTTTATACACATTACCACCGCATGTTGCTTTAATGGTTAGTGGCCCTGCGGCTGTATCACCTGGTATTTACCACTAAGGTGCATCAGGCTGAACAAGTACAGCAATCCATCATAATAGGGGTCAAAATAACCATCGCTGTAAGGTTGTAGTTTAGCGTTCCATAATGCATGTACAAACGCAAATTCTTTATCTTTTTTTATCATTTCAGTTGTGGCAGCAGTGGCAACAAACCCGAGTGAATGTCTTAATTTTTTAAAGCCACCGGCACCCAAAATAAATTCCGGCGGGGTGCCATCTGTATTAAACTGGTCATCAAACGCATCTATACCTTTTGATGTTAAAAACGCCTGCAAACGGCCTGCGTAACCTTCCTGCCAGCTTTTATCCTGCCCAAACCATACATAATCCATAGCAATGTTCATCGGCACCCTCCAGGAGTCGTAGCGGAAGCCTGCGGGCATCCAGGGGGTAGGGTGCGGTGCCCCGCTAAAATCAGCATAATCATTGGTAAGCCCGGTTACAGCATTGCAAGCCCTGTGCAAAAACGCGCGGGAGGTATCTGCGCAATCTTTATAAAATTGCTCATGACCGTCTTTTGCATACAAAGCCCATATTTCATAAAACGCAGGCAAGTGGTAGGATGGGTCAGTCCACTCATAATTACTGTTTTCCGGCGTAAAGCTTATTTGTTTATGCTCCGTATTAATAATATTAAAGATGCCCCCTGTGCCGTCTTTTTTCCACATGGCATCCAATATTCTGCGGGCTTCTTTATAGTAATCAATACCGGTGTTGTTACCCCAGCGGTTTGATGCAAACAGCAGGTCGGTAACAAAATACAGTTCGCCATCCGATGCGGTACCCTCCGAGTTTTTCTTTAGTGTTTTAGGGTTGACGCTCCAGGCAAAATAGGCATCCCTGGGGCCACCATCATGCTGTAAGTATTTCTTAGACCATCGCCAGATGCGGTCGAACAACGCCTTCTTATTTAGCTGTACGGCTACCATCATACCGTAGGATAGGCCCTCTGTGCGTGCATCGTTGTTTTTTATATCAGATACATAGCCGGTGGAATCATCCGCTTCAAAATACACGCGGTTGGGGCCTTCAAAAACATCATGAAATGCCTGCTCTACTTTTGCATCAATAGCGGCCTGGCTGTACCCTGCCTGCAGAAAAACATTCTTGTAAATGCCTGTATAAAAAGCCGCTTGCTTTTGCGAAAAAACAACACCGCAGGCGGTGCCGGGTAACAGCAGTAACATCAATAGCTTTTTCATATTCAGTTTGTTTGTGGTTATTCTTATAATTTGTTATGATAATCAGGCGGAATGTTTAGCGGCGCAAAAATTTTATGCCCTTTACATAAATGTTATGCGCCTGCCCTGCCGGAAATTTTATAAACACATCGTGCGTGCCGGATATGGTTTTTATTTTTTGAGTAAATACCTGCCAGGCATTATTGCCCCCGGTTGGCAGCACTGTAATGGAAGCAATAAGCTGGCCGTTTAAACCGTCCAGGTAAACCTGCAGTTCGCCCCCGGTGGCGGATGAGGCCGTAATTTCAATACCCGAAGCGGTAACGCCTTCGCTGCCCGTTTCCACGCCCGGCAGCATAAACCAGCCGCCCTGTGCCGAAGTATTGGTTACGCTTATAGATGATGAATCTTTTACTTTTTCCACACCAAAATAGTTTCGTAACCCTGCGGCTGGCACTAATGAAAAACCATCTTTGTAAATGAAACAATCAAAATTGGCGGGCTTGCTTTCGGCAAATAAGCCAACGCTTGTACCTACCCAGGCGTTAAAATCGGGCTGGGTTTTATCGAGGGCAACCGTGCTTACAGGTGCGCCAAGTGCAACCCACTGCCTGCCGTCCTTACTACAGTAGCCTGTTAACCAATGGCCGTTTCTTTCCACTTTTAGCCAAACAGTATTGCCGTAGTTGTTTTGCAGGCTGCGCACAGCGGTATCAAACTGCAAAACAATTTGCTTGCCATTGTTATAGCCTGTGTAAAGACGAATAACGGTTTTTTGATTGCCGCTGCTAAGGTACAAGCCCGCTCTGGCATTGGCATCCGTTGCATCCAGTTCAACCCTGGTAATGGCGGTATAGTAGTGGTCTGTTTCTTTTTGAACAATGCTTGTACGGGCGGTATCGGGCGTAAGCGTTAACCAGCCTTTTTTGGTAGCAAGGGTATAACTGGCAAAATCTTTTTTACTTAAAAAATGCCAGGAAGGTGATAATGTTTCTGTGGAGAAATAATCGCTAACGGCACTGCGCCATAAAGTGGCGGAAGGCGAAAGAGCGGGCCGAAGCTGGGGCAGGGTGGTGGGCGCGGTGCCCCAGGGCCTGTCGCCCTCCCAGGTTACCTGGTACAAAGAGGTTTGGCGGCCCATGCCCGACCAGTCATCATCGCCATATTTTTCATAGCTCTGCCCTATCGTCCACCATGTGCCATCATTAAGCTGTATAGGGGCGGCAATATGGTTTGGGCGGCGCAGGCCGGTATTGCTGTCAGTAATGGGTTTAAAAAAATCGCCCAGCCTAACCCATTTGGTGGAATCGGCGGTTAACGATGGCGAACGTAAAACGTATTGGCCGCCGGTAACATCGCCCGCCGGAAAATAGTAGTAGTATCCGTTGCGCTTGCACATTACAGGCCCTTCTGCCCAACTGTACTGCAGGTTGGCATTTACCCAGTCCAGGTTAATAACGGTATCAGTTAACTGGCCATCCTTGCCTATAGCCTGTATGCGGTTGGTTTTTTGCCCGTTTTTTATAACCATGTAGGGCTTGCCATCATCATCAATAAAAATAGAATTATCGTAGCCAAGCGGGCCTGTTACAGGGTTTGTTTGCAGCTGCACAGGTTTGGTCCAGGGGCCTGCAGGGCTGCTGGCCTTGCAAAACCATTGGCCGTTGGCAGAAAAATATATCCAGTAGGAGCCGTAAAAATAGGTGATGGCCCCCTGCCAAATGCCTGCCGAAGGGCGGTCTGTTACAAAGGGTGCTTCTGCCGGGGTTATTACACGGCTGATTACCTGCCAGTGTACAAGGTCGGTTGAATGATAAACAGGCAGGTAAGGCGTAAAGTGAAAGCTGGAGCCACAGTGGTAAAAATCATTCCCCACTTTTAAAAGCGTAGGGTCGGGGTGATCGCCCGGCAATACAGGGTTTACAAAAGTTTTTTCCTGTTGATAGTATAAGGCTGAATCGATAAGGTTTTGCTGTGCTTGTAAGGTGGCTGTTACCAGTAACATTGTAACGCTGAGGCTGATAAAATGTGTAACAAAACGTTTCATACTAAAGTAATTTTATAAAGATGGTTTGTACAATATGCTGGTGCTGCGTGGCCGCATTTTTTACAGGTGTTTTTTTATGGCTTTAACCCCAGCAAAGTGTAAAATGCAGGCTTAGGTTTAAAAGCCCTGTCGAATAACAGCGGGTAATTGGTTCTGCCGCGTACAGGCCAGTTGTTCAGCCACGATTGCCCATCGTTAACACCCCAAAAAGTAACACGGCTAACCTTGCCCTTGTATTTTATAAACAATTTAAACAAGCTTTCATAAGCACTGGCAAGCTTAGCCTGCACAGAGTCCGGCAGGCCAGCCGCATAGGGGTCCATCTTTTCAGAATACGTTGCTTTTTGATTTACATCCGCACCGGTTACATCGCCGGGGTTAGGCAGTACGCTCAGGTCCAGCTCGGTAAACATTACTTCTATGCCAAGTGCCGCAAACGCCTGTATACTTTTCTCAATTTCCGGCAAAGGCACTTTATCAAATTTCCAGTGCCCTTGTATGCCCACGCCATCTATCCTAACACCGGCGGCCTGTATTTTTTTAATCAGGGCTATGGCGCCTGCCCTTTTTTGGGGCTGCTCAATATTGTAATCGTTGTAATAAAGTTTTGTGTGGGGGGCAGCCTGTTGGGCCAACCTAAAGGCCTCCACAACATAATCATCCCCAAGCTGCTGTAAAAAAATGGAGTTTCTCATGGTGCCGTCTTCATTCAGCGCTTCATTCACCACATCCCACGAATACACTTTTCCATCGTACCTGGCAGCAACGGTATTAATGTGGTTGGTAAAATACAGCCGTACAGAGTCAGCATTTTTAAGACCCCTTACAAACGGGGGCAGTTGGCTGTGCCATATAAGCGTATGGGCATTAACGGTAATGTTGTTTTTTTGCGCGTTGGCCACCAGTTTATCGGCCAGGGTAAAGTTGTAATTGTTCCAGCCCGGGTGTATTACTTCCGCCTTCATAATGTTTTCAGGTGTAACGGCATTAAACTGCTCTGCAATAAGCCTTGCAGCAGCAGTATCTTTCCCTTCAATTTGTTGCGCGTTTACAGCGGCACCAATAAGAAAGCTGTTTTTAAAAACAGTTTTAAGCTGCTTGTACGGCCCTTCTGCTGGCGGTGTTGGCTGTGCCAAACACCTGCCCGATGCGTACACAATAATCAGGGCTGTAATAACACATACTCTTTTTATCATAAATAATCATTTAAAAACTATTTCCAACTAACCCATTTAATTTTTTAAGCCATTTACAATGCGGCTGCTTTTAGTCTTTTGAGGCAACGCAAAAGCTTGAGGCCGCATACCTGCATTAACTTATTGGCCCGAAAAATTTAAAAAGGGGGATAATAGAGATTACCCCCCGCAACCAAACGCCCGCCTAACGGCGAACAATCAAAACGTTTTGTACCCCAATCATTGTAGTATGCCAGTTTGTAAAGCAATTATGTTTTTGCAACACAGCAGTGTGCCCGCGCAGTACGCCCGATGTATTTTAACATTGCAGCAAGCGTTGTTTAAACTGCTTACAGCTATTTAAAAAGCAACTGCGCAAAATTGTAAAGGTTGTTGCGCCATACCGGCCAGGTATGCCCGCCGGGGTACTCGTAATAACTATGTTTAATACCCAGTTCATCCAGTTTGGCAAGCATTACCTGGCAGTTTTTATAAGCAATATCTTCTTTACCACCCATGGCTATCCAAAATGTTTTAAGGTTGCCATTTACGCTTGCTGCATTGTTTTTTAAAAACTCGTATTGTGCATTGGCAATGTTGTTTTGCATAGGCAATATCCAGCCGGAGCTGAATACGCCAAGCGCAGAGAACATGTCTGTATTTTTTATGCCTGTATACAAAGTGTGTATGCCGCCCATAGACAGGCCCGCCAGCGCCCTGTGCGCGGCATCATTTACCGTACGGTAGTTTTTTTCTACAAAGGGTATAACAGCCTGCTTTAACTCCGACTCAAATAATTTTAAAGCATTTTCTTCAAAAGCGGAGGCACCAAGGTTAGCATCGGGCATCACCACAATCATTGGCCTGACTTTTTGTTCAGCCACAAGGTTATCAATAATTAAATCTGTTTTGCCCTGCATCGCCCAGCCTCTTTCATCTTCCCCGCCACCATGCATTATGTACAATACCGGGTATTTATCCGCCGTGTTAGCATCGTAACCTGGTGGGGTGTAGATGTATAACTGCCGCCAGGACCGTGTTACAGGCGAGAAATATTTTTTAATCCTTATGTCTCCATGCGGTACCTCTTTCATTGCATAATAATCATCGCCTTTAAAAGGTATTTCTATGCCGCTTGCCATACGGCCCATGCCGTAAAAAGTTTCGCTGGCAGGGTCAACTACGGCAACACCATCTATCAGCAACGAATAATAATGAAACCCTTCGCTGATGGAGTCCGTAGTGGCTATCCAATAACCACCCGTATCCTTAAGCATATCGTACTTGCGGCCAAGGTCAATTTGTACCTTTTGAGCGTCTGGTGCTTTTACGCGGAACACTACCCGGCCATCGGGAAATATTTGCGGGTATTTAGCCGACCTGATGTTGGTGGAAGGCACCGTGCCCAATACGGTATATTGAGAAAATTTTGAAGCATCAACTGGTTTGAAGAGAAATTGGGAGAACATGTACAAGCCATTCTTCCAAACCTTAAAATCATGCACGCCAGGCTCAATGTAGTAAATGTGTGCAACATCGTGTTTTTGCAGGTAGTCGTGTGTTCTTCTGCTAAAGCTTATCAGTCCGTCATTATCCCCGCACGAAATCCAAAGCAGCTTCAGCAACTGCCTGGCTTTCTCTGGGTCGGGTACCAATACCTCTGGTGCTTTTGTGTTGGGCGCAGATGAAAAACCACCAACCCAGGCAAACTTATCGAGGTTGCCCAGGCCAAAATTGAGCGATTGGCCGCCGCCCATTGATAAACCGGCAATGGCACGGTGTTCCCTGTCGGTTAAAACAGGAAATTTCTTTTCAATAAAGGGTATCAGGTCGTTCAGTAAATCCTGTTCAAACGTGGCAAATGCCTGCACTTTGTCAGGGGCCATAACGTTGCCCGTGGCGCGGTCGTCCTTCATGGCCCTGCCATTGGGCATTACCACAATCATGGGGGCTATTTTGCCCAGGCTGTACAAGTTGTCCAATATAACCTGCGGGCTGCCGCCATTAAGCCATTCCTTTTCATCGCCGCCAATGCCATGCAGCAGGTACAATACAGGGTACTTGATTTTTTTGGAATATCCCGGCGGGGTATAAATAATTGCCCGCCTGTTGGTGCCAACTGTTTTGGAAGCGTAAGTTACCGTGTCAATGGTACCGTGTGGTATAACCACGCGGGCTGAATCAAACCCTGTCGGGGCGTGTTTTTCAATGTTCTGTGCAATGGCGGTATTGCCAAGCAAAGCAACCATCATGAATAAAGGAAAATATTTGCGCATTGTTTTAAGGTTTATCTGTTTTAAGAAGTTTTGTGTTATGGTTTAACGGGGGCTTGCTGCAGCCATGCACTCTCCTCATCTGCAACAGGGTAGCCTAATAACAGCAGCATCCTGGCGGCATACCGCTTACCAAATTTTCTGTACCCGGCTGCGTTAAAATGAAGATGGTCTGCCGCAACAGTACACCCGTTGGAAGGGATGACATAAGCGGTAGGGATGGTTTGGGGCAGTTTGGCGATGATGGTGTTCATGCTGGCACAAATTCCGCCCTGGTCGGCATTAACGGTTTCGCCCGCCAGCAGGGGCACTGAATCGGCTTTAAGGTTAAGGTCTTTAAGCAGGTTGGTGTAAACCAGTTTTACTTTTTGTGGCCAGGTGGTATCGCCTGTATTTGATTCGCCCTGGTGTAACAATATCCCTTTAATAACACCATCTTTTTGCGCAAGTTTTGCCATTTCCAATAGGCGGGCGTAAGGGTTGCCATCATATTCCTTTATCATATTCAGCATCCATGAAGGAGCTGTGGCCACATACGATTGATAGTTATCTTTATTAAACAACTCAATTTTACAGCCGCCCACGGCAACATTTATTACCCCAACCTTAATGTTGTTTGGCAAACCGGCAATTAAGGTCCTGCCAAAATAGTCGGTGGGGGTTAGGCCCGTATGGCAGCGGCACAATGGCGGAACAGCCGTATACCAATGTCCTTTTTGCCTGCCCAGGTTAAGGCAGTCAAGGGTTTCCAGCACCTGGAACCTGCTGTCTACCGTAGTATCCTCCGGTTCAAACCTGGCATTACCCTCCATGTTAGACTGCCCAAAACTTAGGAAAATGTAAAAATTGGGGTCCTGCGCAAATGTTCCCGAACTTAAAAAAAGTAATACTGCGAGCAATAAAAAAGGCCGTTTCCGTTTCATGTTTTTGGTGTATTTATCAATTATTTCGTGCTGTTTAATGTCATCAACCAGTCAAGCCATTTCACCACAAGTGTACAGGTAATACCTTGCTGGGTTTATATGCTGTATAAAAAGTTGTTGCCTGCTTTTGCATACTAACTAAACACGCTATTTGTTCTTTTTTAAAGGGCCGCAACCAAATTTGCCAACACCAAAATTTAACGGTGCCAGTGTATAGGTGCTAAGTTTATTCTCCCCTTCGGTAACGGCTATATTAGCATCAACAGGCGGGTTATTAAACACCTGTACCTTACCGGTAACAGGCCACTTAATTTCAATGCTTGTGACAGATGCCGCACGGCCCACGCCTATATGCTGCCGTAAAGGATTGGAACCGAAACTGCCGCCTGAATTAACATCCCTGTACACCGAACGCTCTACACCATCTTCCTTAAAAGTAACTTTGATTTTGGCCCCTATTGCCGCCTTGTTAGATGTTACGCCTTGCAGCAAAAGATTTATCCAGTGGTTATTGTTTTGCCCGGGGTTTAAATAAAAGGAGCTTTCATAAGCATCTGCTGTATAAGCCCCGCCCATTTTAATGTAAATGTCTTCGTTGCCGTCATTGTTAAGGTCGGCAAAGGAAACGGCATGCCCTTTTTGCAAATTGCCTACCCTCGCAGAGGTGGTTACATCCAAAAAATTTGTACCGTTAATGTTTTTAAACAGCTTGTTTGGCACTGCCGATTTTAATTGCGGGTTGCCCGTACCCAGGTAAAAATCCAGGTAGCCATCGTTATCAATATCGCCAAAATTCGCCCCCATGGCAAAAGCAATTTTATTAAGCCTCACTTTTTCCGACACATCTTCAAATGTTCCGTCGTGTTTGTTCCTGTACAAAATAACCTTGCCCGCATTGCCCACAGGCACTTGCGAAGCTTCCGCACCTGCATAATAGGAGAGGGATTGTGTAAACTCATACCCGCACACCAGTATATCCAGCCAGCCATCGTTGTCGTAATCCCAAAACCAGGTAGGGAAGGTGCGCACCAAATTATTGCTTAACCCCGCCTGTTTGCTTACATCGGTAAATTTTACAGCGCCGTTTTTATCCGATTCGTTTTTTAATAATATCTTATTACCGTTTAGGGTGGAGATGAAAATATCAATGCGGCCATCGTTATCATAATCGCCTGAAGTAACCCCTTTTACAAACAGGTTTATTGCACTGCCTGCCTGTAAAGCCACATCAGTAAAATGGCCGTTGCCATTGTTTATAAACAATTGGCTTGGGTTAACCTTGCCGCCCGGTGCGGTTTCGTTGCCTATAAAAACATCCAGCCAGCCATCGTTATTAAAATCGGCCCAGGTAGCTGTTTGGCTGGGGTAAAAGGATAGCAGGCCTGCTTGTTTGGTAACATCGGTAAAAGTACCGTTGCCATTGTTGCGTAACAGCGAATTGGGGTTGTTGCCAAACTGGCCCTTCCAGCCACCCCTTAACACAAAAATATCTTTAAAACCATCGTTGTTGTAATCGGTTTGCATAATATTTAGGCCGCCGGTTAAATAACCAAGCCAAGAGGAATCCGACAAGTCGGTAAACGTGCCGTTGCCATTGTTGCGGTAATAGCGCATTGGCTCCGATAAAGACCAACTGCTTAACACAACATCCGGGTACCCATCGTTGTTAAAATCATCAACAATACTGCCGCCTGCAATACTTTTATAGGTTAAGCCAACATTTGCAGCCACATCAGTAAAAGGTTTTACAAGGTGCGCCGTATCATCATTTTTAATGTTTAACAAAAACTGTGGCGGCACATGCTGCGGGTATGCCCCGGTGGTCATGTAAGCAATATTCATCAGCCATTTAGATTCAAAGTCGCTGGGGTCATCTGTTAGTATTGCCTTGTATATTTCTATTGCTTTTTCCGACCCCGTTTTGTTGCTATGCACCGCACTTTGCGAGATAGGCAGTATACATGATTCGGCATTGTGATTGTTGATGCAATTCATTCTTTCGCCCAGCCTGAAATAGGCCGCAGCAAGGTTTTTTAAAAGCGGTTGCCGTTCCTCAATATTGCCTAACCCAATTTTATTGAGCAAGCCCTCGTAAATATCTATGGCTTGTTGCTCCTTGCCCATTTGCAAAAGTGCATTTGCTTTATTGGTTAGGGCGTTAGCAGCAACCTTATTATCGGTAGCATTTGCAATAACTGAATCATTAAATTTTACGATTGCCTCCGGGGCAAAAACATTCTCGTGGTTGTTATCGTTTTCCCGTGCCACTTTTAACAGGTCAATCATCTCCTGGTTGGGCAATGCTTTTGGCTTACAGGCATTTAAAATAGATGATACCACAACAATTAACAATAAACCTGTTAAAGCATTTTTACCAGGTTTATTTGCCTTGCAATTGTTGTTACCCAAAAATGATATTATACCATTACTAACCATTGCTTACTACTTCAAAATATTTAAAGAATAACTAAGAACATTTTTACATAATCAAAAAAAATACTGTTGCTGAAAACGATTGCCCCAGTTAGTGTTTATGCCTTATGCTG
>CAZRDD010000137.1:0-11345 GCA_964598675.1 uncultured Parafilimonas sp. | reverse complement strand
GCACAGCATACCAATACGCCAGCCGGCCATGTTTTGCGATTTGCTTAATGAGTTAAGCTCAATCACCACATCCCTTGCACCTTCTATAGCCAGCAGGCTCATCGGGTTATCGTTAAGTATAAAACTATACGGATTATCGTGTACAATAAGTATGTTATGCTTTTCGGCAAAGGCTATTAACCGGGTGTACATTTCCACCGAAGGCAATTGCCCTGTGGGCATTTGGGGGTAGTTAACAAACATAAGCTTGGCGCCTTTGCGGTTATGCGCATACAGGCTATGTTCAATGGCCTCAAAATCGGGCAGCCATTGTTGTTCTTCCTTCAATTCATAATGCACTATTGCCCCCCCTGCAAGCTTTGCAGCACTGCTGTACGTAGGGTAGCCAGGGTTGGGTACCAGTACAACATCGCCATCGTTAAGGTAAGTCATACAAATCTGCATCATGCACTCTCTACTGCCTACCAGCGGTAATATTTCACTATCCACATTTAACTCCACACCATACCATTGCTTATACCAGTTTGCAAAAGCCTGGCGCAACACAACAGAACCTTTATAGCTTTGGTACGCATGCACATTGGCTTTGGCACTTTCTTCCTGCAACACTTTAATAACATCAGGGTGTGGGGGCAGGTCAGGGCTGCCTATACCGAGGTTTATAATATTCTTACCCTCTTTGTTAAGCCCTTCAATCTCTCTTAATTTTTGAGAGAAATAGTATTCCCCAATGCCATCCAACCGTTTAGCCGTTGTTATCATAACCGTTTAAAATTTTGACGCCCAGTGTTTTGTTTATAAATCCTTATTCATAAGGTTTTAACCCCAAGCCTTATTATAATTTGCCCAATAATCTGTTGCAATTACTAAAAGCGTTCTATCGCTTAAATATCATCAGTCTGCGTTGCCGTTTTTATAGATGCCATACACTTTTACCTCTTCGGTAATATGGGTTAAATCATTAATTACCCCATTAAAAACGTCAAGGGAATCAAACTCCATATCAGCATGAAAACTATATTTAAACTTTGTACCGGCAATAGGAAAGCTTTGCAGTTTGCTAAGGTTAATACCCCCATCAGCAATTTTTGTAAGCACTTTGGCCATGCTGCCACGCGAGTGGTCGGTATGAAAATTTACCGAAGCTTTGTTGGCCCCTTCTGCCTGCACAGCCACTTCCTCGCGTTGCAGTATTAAAAAGCGGGTGTAGTTATTTTTCATGGTATGAATATTGGGGGCCAATATATCAAGATCAAATAACTCGGCAGCAAGCTTGCCTGCAATACCTGCTACATGTTTACTTTTACGCTGATGAATGTGTTTTGCGCTAAGGGCGGTATCTTCGGTTTCAACCAGCTTCCAATTGTATTTACTTAAATACTGCATACACTGCAGCAAAGCCATGGGGTGAGAATGGACTTCCTTTACATCCTCCAGCTTAACACCTGGGTTTACCAGCAGGTGCTGTTTTATAGGCAGGTACACTTCTCCCACAATTTTTAAACCGCTTTTTTGCAAAAGGGTATAATTTGGCAATATACTGCCTGCTATACTGTTTTCAATAGCCATAACCGCACCGGCACTTTCCTTTTTATTCACTGCCTTTTTTATAACATCCCTAAAACTTGCGCAAGTAATAACTTCAACATCTTTACCAAAATACTGCCTGGCGGCCACCTGGTGAAAACAACCTTCAAAACCCTGTATTGCTATGCCTCCCTGCGCTGTGTTGGCAGGTTTTGCAGTTTCCTTTGCTGGTGCGTTTTTGCTCATCTGTACAATTTTTAATCCCTTTCAGGTGGTCTATGGATAAAAAAAATCCCGGCCTGTTAGACCGGGACTGTATGTTGATTATTTGTTTTTATGTTTTGGCAAATACAACCCGGTTTACTTTGGTAAGAAAGTAAAAAAATAAAAGTAAAAAAAGTAGCTGTATGTGCGTTTTGTGTTCATTGCGGTGTCAAATATAGTTACTCTGCTAAATTGAACAAAAAAAATTTGCCATTATCGTTAAATCTCTCAGTATCGGTTACAGGCCAGGTAAAATTGAATTTTACGCATACCACCATTTTCTATGGTATTTTTTAGAATTGAAATGCCATAAAAAAAGTAAAGCCATCCTTAAGAATAAGGACGGCCTCTAACGATTGCTTGCCATATGAAAAAATTTACTCTATGTAGCCGGCAAGCATAACACCACAGAGTTTCACATACACAAATACATGAAAATCAATAAATTATTTCTTTTTAGGTGCTTTAGCAGCTTTAGCTATTGAATCAGCAGCTATTTTAGCTTTAGCTGAATCAGCCTTTGCAGTAGAATCAGCAGCAGCTTTGATAGCAGCAGAATCAACTACAGGAGCCATTACAGGAGCAGCAGAATCAGCTTTAGTTGAATCTTTAGCAGCATCAGAAGCTGCACCACCGCCACAAGCAGCGAAAACACCAAGACCTAATACGAATACAAGCTTTTTCATTGTTGAAGTTTTATTGTGTTTGAATTACTGTTTATACTCGGTTAAGAGAAAGGTAACCCACCAAATGATAAATATTTTAACTCAGTCCGTACCTCACATAAAAAAACCGTCCCTATAATTAGGGACGGCCTCTAACGATTGCTTGCCATATTAAAAACTTCTAAGCTATAATTCAAACACAACAAGCATAAACACACAATGCCAATCTCACTATAGCCAATAATCTCGTTAAATTATTTCTTTTTAGGAGCTTTTGCAGCTTTAGCTACAGAATCAGCAGCAGCTTTAGCTTTTACTGAATCAGCTTTAGCAGTTGAATCAGCAGCAGCTTTAATAGCAGCAGAATCAACAGCAGGAGCAACTACAGGAGCAGTAGAATCAGCTTTAGTTGAATCTTTTGCAGCATCAGAAGCAGCACCACCGCCGCAAGCAGCGAAAACACCAAGACCTAATACGAATACGAGCTTTTTCATGTTTGTGAATGTTTAAGTGTATGAAATTTTGTATTTATACCTGATTGTGAAAAAGGTAACCTTGTAAATTTGATTTTTTTTATAAAATTTTTTTGGCCCTATTTTGGGTTACTTTTATCCTTCTATTGGTATTAAACATATTATTGGTGAAACCAGAAATAAACGAACAATTATTATTGAGGGGGCTGGCGGAAAATGATACCCGTGCCGTAGAAGCCATATATAAAGACAACTTTAATATGATTCAGGCATTTATTTTAAATAATAATGGCAGTTACGATGATGCCAGGGATATTTTTCAGGAAGCAATGATTACTTTATATGAAAAGGCAAAATCGGAATCGTTTGTTTTAACCTGCCAGATTAAAACCTACGTTTATTCGGTTTGCAGGCGGCTTTGGTTAAAACGGTTGCAGCAAATGGGCCGGTACACGGTACAGACGGAAAACCTGGAAGAAACGGTACAAGTTGAAGAAGACCTTGAACTGCACGAAAAAAGAAATGCCGAATTTGCGATAATGGAGCGGGCCTTGGGCAGCCTTGGTGAACCCTGTAAAAGTTTACTGGAAGCCTACTACCTGCAAAAGAAGGATATGACGGAAATTGCGGCAAATTTTGGTTATACCAACGCAGACAATGCGAAAAACCAAAAGTACAAATGCCTTATGCGGTTGAAAAAATTGTTTTTTGCACAATATAACATTGGAGAATAAAAGTGATGGAAGACCTGTTGTTATTAGACACCATTGAACGTTACCTTACCGGGCAAATGCTGCCTGAGGAAAAGGCTTACTTTCAGCAACTGCGTAAAAGCAACCCCCAAATTGACCAGATGGTGGTAGAGCATAAGCTGTTTTTACACCAGATGGAGGATTTTGCCGACAATAACGCACTTAAACACACGCTTAATAAGGTACACAACAACCTTGTTAAAAAGGGTGATATTTACGAGGGCGGTGAACAAACCGTAAGGGGCAAGGTTGTACAATTTTACCACAAATATAAAAAGGTAACAGCCATAGCAGCCTCAATAGCCGGTGTTACCGCTTTGGGCATAAGTGTGCTGGTGGCAGCACTTTCGCCAAATATAAATACACAACAGTACCAGCAGTTGGTGAATAAAATCAAAGTTGTGCAGGATTTTGCTACTGCAACAAACGTTAAATTACGTGAGGTTGACAGCAAAATACCCAAAGGGGCAACCCCAAAAGCAAGTGGAACAGCTTTTTTAATTGACGGTAAAGGTTATTTAGTAACCAATGCCCACGTACTGGGAGAAGGCTCAATCGTTGTGGTTAAGAACAATAAAGGCCAGGAATTTACAACACGAATTTTGAGTGTTGACCAGGCAAAAGACCTTGCAATTCTTAAAATTGAAGATGGTGATTTTAAGAACCTCGGAACTTTACCATACACAATAAAGAAAAACAGTGCAGAATTAGGAGAAGAACTATTTACATTGGGCTACCCACGTTACCCTACAGAAGATATTGTTTATAACCTTGGATATTTAAGTTCTCCATCTGGTTACAATGGCGATACTGCCAGTTGCCAGATTAACCTTAGTGCAAACCCTGGTAACTCAGGCGGGCCCGTTTTCAACAAAAATGGAGATGTGGTTGGTATATTAACCGCCAGGGAGACTGAAGCGCAGGGTGTTGTATTTGCTGTGAAAGCCAAAAAAATATTTGAGATGATTGATGAATTGAAAGGTTCTGACACAGCCATACAAAAAATAAAGATGAATGGATATTCAAGCCTCAGGGGGCAATCAAGGGTTGAGCAGAATAAAACATTACAGGATTATGTATTTATAGTTAAAGCTTACAACTCAAAATAGCAACAAACCATTACCATAGTTAGAAGCCTGCAAATTTTGCAGGCTTTTTATTTTACCGCTTTACGTGCGGCATGCACTATTTGCTTTATTTCCACATCCAGTTCTTCAATACTGTTTTTAAGCAGTAAAAGGTATTCCCTTTCGCGGTCATCAAACTTGCCATCATCCAGCAGGTTAAGCAGGCTCAGCATATTGGCCACAGGCCGCCTTACCTGGTGAGATTGTAACGCCGTTACATGGTTCAACCGGTTATGCAGTTCATTTTCAGCCGTAACATCCTTTGTAATTACCGCCACGCCAGATACTGTTTCATCGTCATTATCATGCACAGGTGTCATCTGCACCTTAAGGTAAACTGTCTGGCCTTCTTTATGGAGTATTTCAAATACCTGCTCTGTTTCGGTGCCTACCATAGCACTGTTAAATTGCCTGTAAAACAGATGTTCTGCCTCGGGGCGTATGTATTTTCTAAAATCATCACCGGCAATATATTTCCGCTTGTACATTTCCAGCGAAAAATCCTCGGCGGGCTTGTTATACGCCAATATGCAGTAGTTACTGTCCAGCAACAGAATCCCGTCGCTGGAACTATCAGACAATAACTTTAGCAACTGTACGTTCATTTCAGCTTTTAACGCATTTAGCGTTACATCCTGCGCATCAACACCCACACCGCAAACACCTGTAATTTGCCCTGTTTCATCATCTAACCAGGGTGAAAGTTCCCAATCCATAAAAAAGTATCCCCCACCCTCCTTCATCATCCGCAACAAAATATTTATCACGCCCTCTTTTTTGCGCATTGTGTCCGCAAATGCCCGTTGAAACACTTCGTAATCTGCCGGATGCAGTACTACTGTACCAGGCAAACCCGTAAAATGAAGTTTCAGGAAGCCAAACCGGTTTTTAAAAAAGTTATTTGCGTGTATTAAATAGCCCTGCCTGTCAAGTTTTATAAAATAAAACTTTTGGGAATGATGAAGATTGGCTTTGGCAGGCATCCGTTAGCGCATTTGCTTGTTAAGATACTTTAAAACAGCAATAAACTGTAAACAGTTGCCTTAAAAGATATTTAAAACAAGGAAAGGGGAATAGCAGCTGCTACAAAGGCCATTAAAAACTGGTAACCGTAAAAAATTATACATTTTTGTTTTGATTTGGTATAAAACCCTGTAGTAATAAGCTTAGCACCACTAATGCCGCCGCCCCTGCAAGGTGAAACCACAAAAATCCCAGGCCGATAATACCAACTTTGTCGAGTATAAACAAGGTAACAACTATCAGTTCGCCAATTACCGCTGCCCAAAATATAGCGTGGCCACCAACATGCTTTATGTAAAAAGCCACCAGGAATATACCCAGCATAACCCCGTAAAACAGCGAACCAAGTACGTTTACGGCTTCAATAAGGCTGCCCATTCTGTTGGAAAATTGGGCCATGATAATGCAAAATACCCCCCAGCCGAAAGTAAACCATTTGGACAGATGATATTTTCTTTCCTCTTCCGCATCTTCGCGCAATGGATGAACATGGTGATGCCGAAACCGACAATAAAAATCTATCATGGTACTTGATGCAAGGGAATTTAAAGCAGCCGCTATTGACCCCCACGAGGCTAAAAATATAATGGCTATCAGCAACCCCACAAGCCCCCTTGGCAAATTATCAATTACAAAACGGAGAAAAAGATAATTGGTGTCGTTGGTATCAATGGAGGCATCGGCTTTGGTAAGCAGTTCTTTATATTTCTTCCGGTACACCCCGGTTTGTGCTAAAGCAGCCCTTATGCTGTCTTTATAAGCGGCAATGGCCGCCGTATTGTTTGCTTTGCCAGCATTTACATATTCAGCAGCAAAAACCGCCTGTCTTGCGTTAGTTTGTTTAAAAGCGGCATCTGTTTGTTTTAAGGAATCGCCATAGGGGCCACTAAAAACCTTTGCGGGCACAGAGGGGTTAAAAAAAATAGGGCTGCTTTTAAACTGGTAAAATGTAAACAACATGGCCCCAACAAGCAAAATAAGAAACTGCATGGGTACTTTTACCAAACCGTTCATCAGCAGGCCCAGCCTGCTTTCGGTAGTGTTTTTTGCGGTAATGTACCGGCCTACCTGGCTTTGATCGGTACCAAAGTACGACAGGGCAAGAAAAAGCCCCCCTATTAAACCACTGATGATGTTGTAGCGGTCCTTCCAGTCAAAACCCTTTGGGGTAAACCCGGTGGTGATAACATTTAATTTACCGGCGGCACCACTTATGGCCAGCGCATCGCTAAAACCTGTACCTGAGGGCAATTGATGTACTATAAAATAGGCCGCAGCAAACATGCCCGCAAATATGATGATGAACTGTACCTGCTGGGTATGGGCCACCGCTTTGGCCCCGCCAGTAACGGTATATATAATAAGCAACCCGCCCATAATAATGTTAACCCAGTAAATATCCCAGCCAAGCAACGAGGAAAGTATGATTGAAGGTGCGTAAATACTGATGCCGGTTGAAAGCCCCCGTGATAAAAGGAACAATGCCGAGGTAAACGTGCGGGTTTTAACATCAAAGCGCTGCTCCAGGTACTCATACGCTGTAAACACCTTTAGTTTGCTAAAAAGTGGCACAAACGTTATGCAAAGTATAACCATGGCTATGGGCAGGCCAAAATAATATTGCACAAAGCGCATACCATCAGTAAAAGCCTGCCCAGGGGCAGAGAGGAAGGTTATAGCACTGGCCTGGGTACCCATTATACCCAGCAGCACCAGGTACCAGGAGGTGGAACGGTTGTTAAGAAAATACCCTTCCATGTTTTTGGTAGTACGGCTTTTATATAACCCGTAGGTAACAATGGCGAGTAATGTTATTGTTAAAACGACCCAGTCTGGAGTGCTCATGAAAAACGTTTGGTGAACCAGTAAAAGAAAGCTATTAAAACAACCAGTACCACAACCACCAAAGCATACCAGTGGCTCCATTTTTTTAACAGCGGTATTTTTTCATCAGGATGCATGGCAAGTTGTTTAATGTAATGTTTAAAAGCAAACGGAAATCAAGTATTTGTAACAGGCCGAAGTTTTATATGCTGGCGGCTATCAATCCCCCCTGCCCCTTCTGCCTGCCACCAGTCCCATTATAAGCAGGCCTAATATCATACCTAACAGCAGGCCCGCGCGAATGTTTTTAATAACCAGCCCAATGCCTACGCCCAGCAACACTAAAAACCAAATACCTATTGTACGCCTGCTCTCCATGTAAATATATAATGATTATAGAACCTCTTTTATTTTGTGTTTTTTGGCAACGCAATAAGGTTAGCCATTAGCCTGTAAGCGCCACTTACACCCGCAGGCAGCTCCCTAAAAAACACGATACCGGTGTACACAAAATTGCCCTTGCCATATTTTGCAATAATAAGGCTTCCGCTGCTCTCCTGCTCGTTAGGGTCGTGCATGGCAATGGGGGCTTCGTACCTGGCATCGCCATTACCAACATGGTAAATGCTCCGCTCCTGTATCCATCCTTCAAAATCTTTTGGCGTTATTTTGTTAGGGTAATTAAGTACGGGGTGTTCTGGTAACAGTACATGCACGTCCGCCGTTTCATCGGTTACCCTGGAATTTGTAACACTAAAGGGGTATGGCCCCACTTTAATTTGCCCCGTACCTATTAGATTGCTGCGGTTATATTGTACAATAAGGTTGCCCCCATTATTAATGTACTGCATCAGTACATCGTACTTTTCGGTTAAAAAAGTATTTACATCATAAGCCCTTACACCGGTTACAATAGCATCGTATTGCTTCAGGTTATCGGTGGTAATATCGGCAGCAGCAAGCATTTTAACATCGTACCCCATTTGCACAAGTGCCTGTGGCACTTTATCTCCTGCCCCAGCGATATACCCTACTTTTTTGCCGACAGTTTTTATTTCATCATCAACCACCTTAACATTATCGCGGTAAAAATAATTGATGTGGGGAATATGGTCGTACTGAATACTCCGCAGGTAATGCGTGTATTTGTAGGAATGCCCATTTTGTTGTACATGCAGTTCCGCACTCAGCAAATTGGAGCCGATATCTTTTGTAAATATCTGCTTAACAGGTATTTTAAGGTCAAACTCTTTGCCTGTTTCGGCATCAATTGTGGTATCCTTTACATATACCGCAGAGGCATCCTGAAACACCCGTACTGTTACAGCCGTTTTGCTGGCGGTAAAATTGGTTTTATATTTAATATCCATTTCGGGGTTGGCAGTAAACGCATTACCTGGCTTTATATTGGTTAACGCAACCGTTGGCGATGACGATACAATAACCGGCGGAATAACCACCAGGGGCTGGTACAGCTCCCCTTTTACAGGGTCGGAATATTTAGCCTGCACCGGGCGGGTTACTGTTAAAGCCAACCCATTAACGGTAATATTATATACCACACTTAACACAGGGTTATTTTGGGCATTGCCAATTAAAAGTGGGTCTTTAACATTAAAGCTACCCCCTTTTTCCATAGGGCGTGCCAGCCAGTATGGCTGGGTAATTTCAAACGCCTGCGGCACTAAAAAGGGCTTTACAAAACCAATATTGGTATTATTGGTTAGTGTGATATTAAAACTGCTGTCAAATCCATTATATACAATTTTATTTAATTGTACCAGCCCACCGTTTTGATTGTTTACTAAAAAATTTACTTTTATGCTGTCGCCCGTTACCGCATATTCGCTGCTGGTGGTTGCTTCTGCAAAAAAGCCGCTGCAGGCTAATATCAGGTTTTTAACTTCTTCTAATTTCCTTGCTTGCCAGTACCCGCCTGGTAAGCCATTAATCACTTTATACAATTTGACAAGGTCGTTAACCGAATTTTCGGGGTGTTCAAAATTATAGTGGGCTATAACATCATTTACAAGGGGTTCAACTTTGGCACCGCCCTCAATCCTGCTCCAGGTGGTGTTAATGTCATCCATCAGGTCTGTTGCAGGCGCTTCTCCGCCAGTCGTTACAAAATATTCAGTTGCCAGGCCACGCTGGCGCGGTATGCCAAAACCCTGGCTTTTGTGCTGGCTGCGGCTTTCACTGGCAATTTCGCCATATCCCTTGCCAATCAATGGGTTAAAAGTGCCAACCTCCATTTTAAACTGGTCGTTACTGGTTGTATTGGTATTGCCAAAGTTAAAAGTGTTCCACAATATCCTTTTAGCTTGCCAGGGTGCGCCTGCAATAACCCCTGTTTCATTTGTGCTGTCAGTAAATACAGCATCACTGCCATTGGCTATCTTTTGAAAAAAAGTAGAATCAAAATGCGTAAAAACAGCCCATGTACTGTCTCCGGCAACCTTAAATGCCTCATTGGCTAATAAATTAGAGGCCCAGTGATGCCCATGCCCCGCCCTTGCATCGCCGGGGAATCGTGTAATAATAACATCTGGCTGAAACTTGCGGATAATCTGTACCACATCGCTCAATATTTTATCGTGGCCCCATATTTTAAGCGCCTCCGTGGCATTTTTACTATAACCAAAATCGTAAGCACGGCTAAAAAACTGTTCTGCACCATCTATACGGCGGGCTGCAAGTAATTCCTGGGTGCGTATAAGCCCCAGTTCAATGCCCTGCTCGTCCCCAATTAAGTTCTGGCCGCCATCGCCCCTGGTTAAGCTTAAATACCCAGTGCGAAATTGTTTTTCTTTTGCCAGGTAAGCCAGCAGGCGGGTATTTTCATCGTCCGGGTGCGCCGCAATGTAAAGTACACTGCCAAGCACATTCAACTTTTTAAGCTGCATGTAAATATCGGCACTGTTGTAAGTGGCAGGAGCCTGGGCCTGGGTAAACGAAATGGTTGATATATATATTGCAAGCACTAACAGCAACTTATTTCTCATAATGCAGAACTTATTCTGGCGAAGATAATAAGGGCAGGCTGTTTTTTGGCATTTCATTCGTCATAGAAATGTTAGTATTATGATGGTTTTACCGAAAACAACAACTTAGTTGTAATTTTGCAGCCTAAACAAAAGATATGCTGAATTCGATTGAAAGTGCGATTGAAGATATTAAGCAAGGAAAGATGGTAATTGTGGTGGATGATGAAGACCGTGAAAATGAAGGCGATTTTGTTACTGCTGCAAGAAATGTAACCCCCGAAATAATCAATTTTATGAGTAAGATTGGCCGGGGGCTTATTTGTGCGCCTATTACAGAAGAAAGGGCCGAAGAGCTTGAGCTGAATATGATGGTTGACAATAACACGGCCCTGCATGCCACCCCCTTTACCGTTAGTATTGACCTGTTAGGCCATGGTTGCACCACCGGTATAAGCGCCCACGACCGGGCGAAAACCGTTCAGGCGCTGGTTGACCCTCAAACAAAACCATCTGACCTGGGCAGGCCCGGCCATATATTTCCGCTGAGGGCAAAAAAAGGCGGGGTACTGCGCCGTACCGGCCATACAGAAGCCACCATTGACCTTGCCAGGCTGGCTGGTTTTGAACCCGCAGGTGTATTGGTAGAGGTAATGAATGAGGATGGTACCATGGCAAGGCTGCCCGAGCTTACTGACATTGCCGA
>CAZRDD010000136.1:0-11354 GCA_964598675.1 uncultured Parafilimonas sp. | reverse complement strand
GGTGCTTACATCATCTACCAGCAGTTGTACGGCCGGGTTGCCATCGGCATGCAAAACCTGGTAGGCCGGTTCCCGCACTACGCTCATGCCGCCCTGTACAAAAGCATCAATAGGTATGGGCTTTATCTTGTTATATTCCTCGGTGTGCAGCAGGGCTTCGCCAAAATATACCTGCTCCAGTTTTTTATCGCCGGTAACGGTGTACACAAGGGCTGTTTTTGGCGTTTGAATAACAATTTGTTGCTGGGCTTTTGTGGCACCCAGCAGGCAGGTTAGCAAAGCAGCGGTGCTGTAAATTTTTTTCATATTGCTGTTAAATTCGTTTAGAAAGGCAATATACGGCAAGCGGTTTATACATTTGGGTAATTATGGCTGTTTTAGGCGGCTGTTAAAATTGTTACTGCGTATGCAAACCTATATTTCAATTTTACGGGGCATAAATGTTAGCGGGCACAGGCAAATAAAAATGGAGGTGTTAAAAGCTTTGTATGCTGCCTGCGGGTATAACAGCATTGTAACGTATATACAAAGCGGCAATGTGATTTTTAAAGCGGTTGAAGAAGCATCAGCAGAAGAAGTAGCTGCCACAATAGAGCAGGCGGTTAACCAAAGCTTTGGCTTTGAAGTGCCGGTTATTGTACGCACCCTTTACGAGATGGAGCAGGTGATAGCTTCAAATCCCTTTATCGCCCAAAAGGATATTGATGCCGAAAAACTGCATGTAACATTTTTAAAACAGCCACCCGCACCACAAAATATTGAGAAGCTGGCGGGCATTGATTATGCCCCGGATGTATTTACGTTTACTGAAACAGGCATTTACCTGTATTGCCCCGGTGGTTATGGCAATACCAAATTATCCAATACTTTTTTTGAGAATAAACTTAAAGTAACTGCTACCACGCGCAACTGGAAAACGGTTAACGAACTGGTTGACCTGGCTAAGGGGTAACCCCCTTATTGTTAACAGCATGCCAAACCTGCAATATTTTTATTTGCTGGGTAATAAGGCAATTGTGCTTTTACCTATATCTTTGTTTAGTTGTCTTAGCCCTACATAATCCTGGGCATTCATACTCAAACGCTTTCTCCGCAAACTTTAACCTGTTAGCAGCAGGCGAACTATGTTTATTTTATAACCGAGTATAAATGTTTTTTGTATGCCAGAAGAACTTAAACAGCAGACTGCTCTTGGAGATGTAGCAGCCAGGCAACTTGCCATTGCAACACGTACCGTACCCCAAATGATAACCATCACCCCACGATGGTTAACACATTTGCTTAGCTGGATACCCGTTGAAAGCGGTATTTACAGGCTTAACAAAGTAAAAGATGCCAGCAGTGTACAGGTTGACTGCTCCAGCAGGGATGAAAGGATATTACCTCAAACGTATGTTGACTACGTAGAAAACCCCCGCGAATACATGCTGAGCGCTGTAAACACGGTAGTGGATGTACATACCCGTGTAAGCGACCTGTACAGCAAGCCTTACAACCAGATAAGCGAGCAGTTGCGCCTTACCATTGAAACGATTAAGGAGAGGCAGGAAAGTGAACTGATAAACAATGCTGAATATGGTTTGCTGAGCAGCATAGCCCCATCGCAAAGGATAACAACCCGCACGGGGGCACCAACACCTGATGATCTGGATGAACTGATTACCAAAGTTTGGAAGGAGCCTGGCTTCTTTTTGCTGCACCCGCTTGCAGTAGCTGCTTTTGGCCGTGAATGTACGCGCAGGGGTGTTCCTCCACCCACAGTTTCATTGTTCGGGTCGCAATTTCTTACCTGGCGCGGTATACCACTTATCCCTTCAGATAAAGTGCCGATTGAGAACGATAAATCTAAAATATTGCTGATACGCACCGGCGAAAGCAGGCAGGGTGTTGTGGGCCTTTATCAGCCCAATTTGCCCGGTGAGCAGTCTCCAGGCCTGTCTGTACGTTTTATGGGCATTAACGATAAGGCTATTGCCTCTTACCTTGTATCGTTGTATTGCTCACTGGCCGTTTTGGTGGATGATGCCATTGCCGTTCTTGATGATGTTGAAATAAGAAGATACCATGAGTACAAATACTAACCTGCAAGGTATACCTGATGCTTCGGTGCTGGAGCAGCTTGCCAACCAGTTTTTTGCAGCGTTACCGGGTACACCATTTGGCCAGGGTCTTCAACCTGCGCAGCTACAACCAACGCCGGTGTATAAAGACCAGTTGCTTGAGCAGGGCAGTGTTGATGACCTGCAGCAGGCTCCGACGAGCTTGCCAGACCCTCATTTTGCCGGTACCGGCCATGTGCCTTCATCTGTTGCGGGCAGTGGTATTTCGCCATCGGCAAAATCGGCAGCAGCAGTTGCAGGTAATGCAAACCCTTCAGCGGAGTATGCCACTAAGCCTTACCAGTTTGCAGGTTCGGCACCGCACCAAACCGTAAGCGTTTCGTCGTTACCCACTTCACTAGGGCATTTGCCTTTTGAAGAGGAGCAGCCGTTTGAACAGGCATTAAGGGCCGCGCTTGATAATATCCAGCCATTTGCCTCAGTTCCGCAGTTGCCGGTTGGGCCTGGCAGCGTAACCGATCAGTCCTCGTTTTATTTTTTGCCAACAAACGGTTACCAGCCTAAAGGGGCGGACTATGCAGGTACGGCCGCAGCTGTTGCCCGCAGTAAAACGGGAGTTTCTGGTATTGCTGCGCCGCCATTTGATGTAAACCAGGTAAAGGCTGATTTTCCCATCCTGAAAACCATTGTAAATGGCAGGAGGCTGGTTTGGCTTGATAACGCGGCTACCACGCAAAAACCCAAACAGGTAATTGACCGTATAAGCTATTTTTACGAGCATGAAAACTCCAACATCCATCGCGCTGCGCACGAATTAGCGGCCAGGGCAACAGATGCTTACGAGGCTGCCCGTAAAAAAGTGCAATTGTTTTTAAATGCAGCTTCCCCCAACGAGATTGTTTTTGTGCGCGGCGCAACCGAGGCAATCAATCTTATTGCCAAAAGCTGGGGCGAACAATACCTGCAACAGGGGGATGAAATTATAGTAAGCCACCTGGAGCATCACGCCAATATTGTACCCTGGCAGCAGCTTTCTGCCAAAAAAGGGCTTAAGCTAAAGGTTATACCAGTGGATGATGACGGGCAAATATTGCTGGATGAATACGTAAAGCTGCTGGGCCCTAAAACAAAACTGGTTTCGTTTACACAGGTATCAAACGCACTGGGTACAGTAACACCGGCCAAACGTATTACCGAACTGGCACACCAGGCGGGGGCAAAGGTGCTTATTGATGGTGCCCAGTCAGTATCGCACTTGCGGGCTGATGTACGCTATCTTGATGCCGACTGGTTCGTTTTTTCAGGCCACAAGGTTTTTGGACCTACTGGTATAGGGGTGGTGTATGGCAAAGAGGCATTGCTTAACGAAACCCAACCCTGGCAGGGTGGGGGCAACATGATAAAAGATGTAACGTTTGAGCATACCATTTACCATGACGCACCTGGCCGGTTTGAAGCTGGCACCGGTAATATAGCTGATGCTGTGGGCCTTGGTGCCGCAATTGACTATGTAAACAGGATTGGTATTGACCTGATACACCAGTACGAGCATGCACTGCTGGCGTATGGCACCAAACTGCTGAAGGATATACCCGGCTTGCGCCTGATGGGTACGGCGGCTGATAAAGCCAGCGTAATGTCTTTTGTATTGGACGGGTATAAAACCGAAGAAGTTGGCGCAGCCCTTAACAAGGAAGGGATAGCTGTACGCAGCGGCCACCATTGCGCGCAACCCATTTTGCGCCGTTTTGGCCTTGAAAGTACCGTACGCCCAAGCCTTGCCTTTTATAATACCTGCGCCGATATTGATGCGCTGGTTTCTGCCATTTTAAAATTGCAGGGCAGCAGGCGGGTGTACTAAGAGGGAGTGAATAAATATGTTACAGGTGATTGCTGCTAATGTGGCAATCACCTGTTTATGCTATAGTGAAGCTATCACTGCTGTTTTTGTTGTAAGGTGCAGGGTTTTATATCGTGGACAGCGTTCTTTCATCAAATGCACTGCTGAACAAATTTTCCTCTTTACCTAACTTAGCTCCTTCTCTTCTATATACTAAAAGGGGCAACACAATTATCAAGTTGTTTTTAAGCCTGTTATACTTAACCACCTCCTCATGTTATAAATACATTCCATTCTGTGATTTTTCACATTTTATATGGCTGTTGGGCCAGTGTACCTTAGCACTATTGTTAGCCATTTTAGCAGTAACCTTCTACCGAAAAATCTCAAGTATCTCCTTTTGTCTCAAGTGTGCATCCTGTTGTGTGTTTTAAACGCACGGCTACAGGTATGCCCGTAAACCATCTTTCCTAAAACCCAGCATGCAGGTTTTTAAAAGGAGTATTGCTGAAAATCCTTAAGAGAGTAAGCGCGCGGATGCCGAAAAGCGTACAGAGTAGGCAACAGAGTTATTTTAAATCTAATGATTTATGCCAACGTTAACGTATGAGTATGTGTACTTCGCCGCAGGCGGAAGCCATACACGCCAGCCAAGGGTAATTAACACCTGGGGCGGCTTTACACCAATTCCCGGTTTAAATGCAGGCGGGGCAGCCACCCTGCAAACAGGTACCTCTTTCCAGGTTTCGCCAGCAGCCTTGCCCGCTTCTGAAACCATAAGCGGCACCGTGTACAATTTTGCTTTTGTAAATGTTTCGGGCCTGGTTCAAGGCGGCCTCAACTCTTTTGACCATAATACCGCCCCGCCAGCAGGCACGGTAGGTGCAAACCCTGTTAAAGTGCTGGTGGTGTATTTACCCCAGGGTGGCCCTGGCACCGGTGGCGGCTCAGGCGCTGTAATTGATGCCTTTGATGAAAATACTGGCAGCCTGGTAAACGACACCTTTGTTTCGGTTACCACCAACGGCTCTTACGATGCTGCCGCCACCAACAGTGGCAATGTGGATGGTTTTGTAGATACCAGCAGCCATGCCGAAACCATTACCGCTATACAACATATTTTGCCTACCAGCATAAACTTTGATAAATGGGTAAACCTTGGCAGCCCTGCGCCATTACCCGCAGGCACCAACCTGCATGTTGCTGCTGGACAAACCATTTATGCACTGGCATTTTATAAAGTGCCGCCTGCCAAAAGTATTTTTAAAGACTTTAAAGACTTAAAAGAACACATTAAAGAAGGCAAAGAGCTTGTATTTGATAAGCATTTAGTGTTTGAAGGCCCGGTTAAACAGCAGGGCAAAGAAAAAGATGGTAAAGAAATTTACGAAGGCGGCGACCCCGGTAACCTGGGCGACCCGGCTTACTTTGTGGGCGAAATAAACAAGCTTAATGAAGTGATAGCCCGCGTAGAAGCAAGGCTGGAAGCGGCTGTTAAAGGCCAGGCATTTATTAAGCAGAGCGACAGACCTGCCGTAGGTAAGTCAATTGCACATGGCCAACAGGAAACAGAATAAACCGGCTAACCTTGATACTTATCATAAGTAATATTGCTAATGAGGCAGCAGCAACCCTGGCGGAAATGTTTCCGCCGGGGGATGCTGCCTTAATTACGGCATCAAACTTTAATACATCATTCAGGGCAGGTATTGCGGTGGGCGATTTTACATCATCTTCCATTACTGTTAACAATACCATTCTTTCTGCCGGGGAAATAACGGGTGTGGTTACCACCATCTCCAACTTTTTTCCGCAGGAGTTTTACTACATACAACCCGGCGACAGGGAGTATGTGTGTGCCGAAATGAATGCTTTTTTTACGTACTTACTTAATGAGCTTGATTGCCCTAAAATAAACCCACCAACAGTACGGTCGTTTGCAGGGCTAAGCCTTTACAAAACGGAATGGATAAACACCGCGCTGGCGTTGCAAATACCTGTTTACCCTGTATGCTTGAAAAACGGCATGCAAACGGTTAATGAAAAAATAAGCAGCGCATCGCTGTACGCTTGTACCATGATAGCAGGCCTGGTTGTGGGGGAGGAGCCGCCCGGCGAAATAAAACACTACACTGCTGCCTTGCAAGTGGCATTTAAAATTCCGTACCTGCAGTGTTTTTACATTAAAACGGTGGAAAACGGCTGGTGCCTGGCTGATATATTATCCGTGCCGGATATAAACAAGGCATTACACCGCGAAGCAATTGTTGATTACTTTATTAAAAATAGTTTACATGATACTATTATGGGGTATACTGGAAGACGCGCCTATGGGCATGGTGTACAGCGAGCTTGAAAAAGCCGGGGCAGATTTCTTTTTTTTAGACCACCGGAAGATTTTTACGTCCGACATTGAATATAGCTTTAGCATGGAAACGGGCGTATCATGCCTGGTGCATGTTAACGGTACAAGTATAAACCTGGCCAATGTTAAGGCAGCTTATGTGCGCCCCTACAATTTTAGAGACTACCGGGAGATGCAGGGCAGGGCTACAAATTGCCCCGAGGCATTAAAGGCCGCTGGTTTTGAACACCAGTTGATGGCTTTTTTAAATGCTTCCAAAGCGCTTGTTATAAACCGGCAGGACGCATCGGCCACCAATAATTCAAAACCCTACCAGTTGGCGGTAATTAGAAAGGCCGGGTTTAAGATACCTGAAACATTTATTTCAAACGACGGGGCATTGGTGCGAAAGTTTTTGAGTGATACGGGCGAAGCCGTATACAAATCTATTAGTGGGGTACGCAGTATTGTACACAAAGTATCGGATGCCCAGTTGGGTTTTATTGATGATGTGGAATGGTGCCCCACCTTGTTTCAAAAAGTGGTGCCGGGCATAAATTACAGGGCGCATGTTTTTAGCCAGGAAATTTATGCAGTACGCATTCAATCCGACAGCCTTGATTACCGTTATGGAAATACCACCATGCAGCCGGTTGATTTGCCGGATGCAGTAGCCCAAAAATGCCTGCAGTTAAACGCCATGCTCGGGTTGCATTTTTCGGGTATTGACCTTATGCGCACCGACGATGACGAATGGTACTGTTTTGAGGTAAACCCTTCCCCGGCATACTCCTATTTTCAAATAAACAGTGGGCTTGATATTAGTGGGGCCCTTGCAAGGTTTATGATGGCTGCAAGTTGATAATGCTTGCAGTGGAAGCAGTTTGTTATTGAATATCCGCAACAGCAGTGTGTATCTGCCGTTCGTTTTCCCAAACGCAAACCACCTGTTTGTTGTTAATGGCTTTGATTACGGGTAAAATTCCCATGCCATAATTTTGTTTTTTGCCATTTGGTAAAAGGCATACAATATTGCCGTTTTCGTTCCACGCGTATATGTTAGCTGTTTTTATGGTAGCTACAGAACAATTTTTGCCCTTGCCTACGCCGGTTTCCGCCTTGCCTGGTTCGCTGGCAAATATGCTGTCCTGCCTGCGCCAAACAGTTTGTGCTGCTCCATTATCATTAACCGCAATACCGCCGCCATCCATAGGGCAGCCTTGCAATTTCCAGTTGCCTTTACCCGCTTTTTGGGCACCGCCAAAATGCAAGCCTCCATCATTGGATTGCATCACATATAAATCCCGGCTGCCATGCAGCCAGTTACGGAACATAACAAAAACTTTGTTATTCTTAACGATTACCGAAGGTTTGCAGCATTCGCAAACGGTAGAATCAGGCGAAGTGTACAAAACAACATTCTTACTCCATGTTTTGCCACCATCTGCAGACCTTGCCCCGGCTATTTTATTGCGCTCATTCCCCCGCAGGTCCAGCCAAACGGCATAAAGCGTGTTGCCATCGCCGCCTAAAGCCATAAGGCCCTCTTTAGCTACCTCCGCCACATCATTTACACGCGCTGTTTTTTGCCATTGCCCGGTTGTTGTTTTTTGATAGGCATATATGTCGCCAGATTGACTGCATGCAATGATGGTTACCCCATTATTGGTATAAGCTATTTGTGGGCCGCGTGTGGCAAATGCATACAACCCTTTTTGCACCGCTACCAATGCAGGGGGCGAAAATGATTGCCCGTTGTTGGCAGAGGCGGTGTACATAATACTGTCGCCGGTGCCGTAAACAAGGTTTATACCCTGGGCTTTATCAATGGCAAGGTTGGGCATTTGGCCGTTGGCAATGGTTGATACGCCTGTTTGCTGCGGCTTGTTTTGGGCGAATACGCTGTTTACGGTCAATAAAGCTGGCATAAACAGCAGGTAAGCAATCTTCATTTATAGTTTTATTAAGCAGGTAAAATTAAAGCAATATTTATATAGATAAACAACAACTATTGCCGTGTGCGGGCCTTAATAGGTAAATGTAAGCCCCGCGCCAAAACCCATATCACTATCGTAATGTGTTGATAGTGAGGTGTATTTGGTTAAGATATAACGAAGGCCTGCCATGTACTCCCTGTCGGTATTCACCATAAAATTAAACCGCAGGCGGCTGGTAACAGGCACATCTTCCCGGCTTAACTGTAGCCTTACCTTACCTTCCATATCAAACCTGGCATCAGCGGTAACAAGCATTGGCAGCAGGTATTCCACACCAGCGCAAAATACCTTGCGGTTGTTTTTCGAATTATCCTGCCCGAAAAGTGTTTTTTCGGTGATGATGCCGGGGCGGTACCTTACATCCCACCCAACATAGGGAAACCAGTATTGCATACGCCCAAAATATCGCCCAAAATGGCTTTCGCTTTCATAACCGTTTTCGCTTTTAAACCCTGCACGCCATTCCGTTTGCAGGCGGTAACGGGTATTGCTAACCCTAATCTCCCCATCGCTGCCATTGCTTTCAATGCCAATTTTGGCGGCCGGGTGTATCATCCTGTCGTCCATGTACACCATTTTCAAGGCCATTTTATGGTCCGGTACTTCAGGGTTGGCAGGTGAGTTTTCGTATTCAAATATTCTGCCCATGCCGCTCATCATGTGGTATAAAATATGGCAGTGAAAAAACCAGTCCCCGCTTTCCGTGGCAGCAAATTCAAGGGTGTCCGTTTCCATGGGCATAATATCCAGGGTATTCTTCAATGGCGAATAATCCCCTTTGCCATTCAGTACTCTGAAAAAGTGGCCATGCAGGTGCATGGGGTGCCTCATCATGGTGCCATTGTATAAAATGATGCGCACATTTTCTCCCTTTTTTATAAGTATGTTATCCGATTCGGATACCGTTTTATTATTAATACTCCACACATAGCGGTTCATGTTACCGGTAAGGTTAAAATGAAGTTCCTTAAACGGTGCCGCTGGCAGGGTGGTTTTTACCGGCGATTGAAGCATGCCATAGTTTAAAGTAACCAGCCCGGCAGACTGCGGCATATTCATGCTCATTGCACCAGTGGTATCGCCGCCTGTTTCCCCGTTCATTTGTCCCTGGCCTGTAATTTCGGGGTACATTACGGTATTCATATCCATTTGCTGGTTGGTCATCTGCATGCCCATGTCATCCATATCACCATTCATTTTCATCATGCCGTTCATCATCTTCATACCCTCAAAATAGTTAAGCCTGGGCAGTATGGGGGCCAGCACTTTTTTACCCGTACCCAGCCAAAGGCTTGTTGTTTTGGTACGGTCTTCGGAGGTAGCCCTAAACTCAAATTGCCCGTCTGTGGGTATGGTTACAATAATATCGTAGGTTTCGGCAACAGCAATAATCATACGGCTGGCTTCAACGGGTACAACATCAATACCATCGTTGGCAGCAACCGTTATTTTTCCACCAGCATACTGCAACCAGAAGTAGGTTGAGGATGAACCATTTACAATGTGTAATTTAACTTTATCGCCGGGTTTTACATCGGCCATGGTGGCATTTTGCTGGCCATTTATAAAAAAGCGATCGTAGGCAACATCGCTAACATCCATGGCCATCATGCGTTTCCATTCGTTGGTTATTTTGGTTTTAAAATAGCCTTCTTTAATGGCCTCTGCATAGTTTTGGGTGCTGCCTTTTTTAATAGCATACCAGTCTGTAGCGTTATGCAGGCTGCGGTCAACCTCATAAGGTTTTTCATCAGTCCAGTCGCTTATAAGCATTGTATACTCTTTGTTATACAGGCTTTCCTTTTGCATGCTGCCCGCCATGCCTTCCATGTGCATGGGCCGTTTGCGTATAATAAAAGTGCCATACAAACCACTTTGCTGTTGTGTACCCGTATGGGAGTGGTACCAGTACGTGCCATGTTGCACCAGCGGAAAGGTAAAAAGGTGCGTGGTGCCGGGGGCAATGGGTTGCGTGGTAAGGTAGGGCACCCCATCGTACTGGTTGGGTAAAATAAGCCCATGCCAGTGTATGGAGGTTTGCTTTTTGGTGGTGTTATGTACGTAAATAACAGCTGTATCGCCCTCCGTAAAGGTTAATGCCGGTGCGGGAATACTGCCATTAATGGCCAGTGCAGGGCGCTGCCTGCCAGTGTAGTTTACAATGGTATCGGAAATATATAAATGGTACACAGTTTTTCCGTTTCCGCCGGTAATTACCTGGTTGGAAGCAGGGGATGTGTGCATTTGGGGCATGTTGTGTTGAGCCGCCGCCATGCGGGTACACAACACCAGCAGAAAGAATGATACTACACTTTTCATGCAAGATGAAATTTAATAAGAGAAGTAAAGGGCGCGAACATGCGCAAAGGGTTACAGGATGTATTCAATGCTTTGCAGCCTATTGCACCCTGTAACCATTGGTAACTTTAATACACAAAACAATGACTATCCGTTATTTGGTGTAGGAATTTTTAACCACATAGCCAGATTAGCAAACATAAGAAACACATAAGGTTACATAAGGGGCATAGAACATATATTACTATGTTTTTCAAATGGTGTTCTATGTTTAACTATGTTAGCTACTGAATCTATGTGGTGAAAGCTACCCCGCCCGGTAATGGGTGAATTACACCTCCCGCAAACCAAATTACAGATCGTCATTAACAAAACTGATTTACTGTACGGTATCGGTAACCTTGCCACAGGTTAACATCTGGTTGCCGTAGTAGGGGTTTTTAACAGCGGCTTCACTGCTTAGCCAGTATGCTTTTTTCATGGGGCAATACTGTTGGTAAACTGGCTGTGCTGATAGTTTTGCGCCTTTTGCCAGTGTGTACATGTTTTGGGATAAAACCGAAAAGTGTTCGCGCTGGTGGGCGATGTCCTGTACCTCAGCAATATGCCTGGTATCGAAGCTTAGTTTGCTTTGTACGGCAGCAAAAGCCTTGCTGTCTGTGGCCGAAAGTTTGCTGGCATCAATACCATCTATCGTTTTTAAAAGTTCTGCCGCTTTTTTAGAGGCTGTACCCGCATCGGAGCTAACCAGGGCATTTTTAAGATCGTAATACTGGGTAAGCACCTACGAAAGAGAACTGGTTGGCGTTGCTGTT
>CAZRDD010000135.1:0-11395 GCA_964598675.1 uncultured Parafilimonas sp. | reverse complement strand
ATATGATGCTTCTGCATCTAAAGAACACCAGTTACAACAGATTATGACCCAGAAATGGATTGCACTTTTCCCTAATGGTAAAGAAGCATGGTCTGAGTGGAGAAGAACTGGTTACCCCAAAGTATTTACCAACTACCTTAACTACAGTGGCGGTACCATTAGTACAACTGATGGTGCAAGGCGTATATTTAAATTTGCCCTTGGCGAATATCAAAACAATGCAGCCGGTGTTAAAACAGCTATTACTGCTTTAGGTGGCCCAGATACAGGTGGTACCCATGTATGGTGGGATCCAGCCAACAACACTTCTAATTTTTAAATAGCTTTGTTTTATAGTTATAATGCACAGGCCCTCATTATAATGGGGGCCTGTGTTTTTTAGTTAGTTTACGCTAAGCTGCAAAATAATAATGGCGTTTGCATTAAGGAGAGTGTGCGACTGTTTAATAGCGTTACAGGTAACTACAGGCAGTCATTTTTGTTAACGCCCTGTATTGATGTTTGTAAGCGCAACGAAATTTTAAACGATAATATAACCGGCATGGTAATGGTAACAAATAAAAAAATACTGGTGATAGCTTTTGTTTGTGCGTTTTTTTTGCTGGCCTGTAAGCATAAGGATACATTGTTTACAAAACTTAGCCACGACAAAACGAATATCAATTTCAGGAATATTGTACTGGAAGATGATGAACGTTTCAGTTGTCTTAATTTCCCTTACTATTACAACGGTGGGGGTACTGCCATTGGTGATTTTAACAACGATGGCCTGCCCGACATTGTGTTTACAGGCAGTATGTCCAGAAACAGGTTGTATGTAAACAAAGGCAATCTTTCGTTTGAAGATGTTACCGATAAGGCAGGGATTGCCAAATACGAAGGCTGGTGTACCGGCGTAACAGTGGCCGATGTAAATGAAGATGGCTGGCTGGATATTTATATTTGCAGGTCAGCTTCAGAAAGCGCTTCTTACCGTACAAACCTGTTATTTATAAACAATCACGATTTAACGTTTACCGAAAAAGCCGCTGAATATGGGCTGAACGACTCTGGTTACTCCACCCAGGCTTCTTTTTTTGATTATGACAAGGATGGCGACCTTGACATGTTTTTAATAAAGCAGTCAAAGCCAGAGTATGCAAAGGGTAATTATGTAACACTGCACAAGCAAATAACCGAAGCTGCTGCGCCGCAGTTTGAAAACAAACTTTATCAAAACAACAATGGCCATTTTACCGATGTTACTCATGCCGCAGGCATAAGCAGTAATACGCTAACCTTTAGCTTAGGCGTATCAACAGCCGATATTAATATGGATGGTTACCCTGATATATATGTATCCAACGATTACAATGAAGAGGATTACATGTATATCAACAACCGCAATGGCACTTTTACGCAGCAATTAAAAAACAGTTTAGACCATGTAGCCCTTTACTCAATGGGTTGCGATGTGGCCGATTATAATAACGACCTGTTGCCGGATATTTGTACACTGGATATGCTTTCCGATAAAAATTACGACCTTAAACTACACCATTCGGCTGACCGTTTTGATAAGTATGAGCAGTTTTTATCCTATGGTTTTTACCCGTTTTTTATGCACAACCAATTGCAAAAAAATAATGGAGACGGCACTTTCTCCGAAGTTTCCCGCGTGGCCGGTATTGATGCCACCAACTGGAGCTGGAGCGTGCTTTTTGCTGATTACGACCTGGATGGCAAAAAAGATATTTTTATAACCAATGGCGTAAAGCGCGATATAACCAACCTTGAATATATGCGTTTTGCCAGTGATAACAGCAAGAGGGTTGCGGAAGGCGGAGAGCCCGTAAGTTTTAAAGATTTTCTTACCCATATACCTGGCGATGTAACCCCGCATTATCTCTACAAAAATGAAGGCCGTGATAAATTTCAGAATGTAACGGAAGATTACGGCCTGGATGAATCAATCGTATCAAATGGCGCTGTTTATGCCGACCTTGATAATGATGGCGACCTTGACCTGGTAACAAACAATATTGATGAAGAGGCTTCAATATTCAGAAACAACTCAGATAAAAAAATTCCTAAAAATAACTTTCTGCAAATAAGCTTTAATGGCACAAAACAAAACCCTTTGGGGGTAGGTGCTAAATTATTTTTATACCTTAAGGATAAAACAATTTACCAGGAGCAGCTCTTAACAAGGGGCTTTCAATCCTCTGTTGACACAAGGATAACAATAGGTCTTGGTGAGGAAGGCTTGATTGATTCGGCCAGGGTTATCTGGCCAGATGACAGTTACCAGGTATTGACCAATGTTAAAGCAAACCAGTTTATAAAGCTCAACAGGGCTGATGCCAAGCTAACTTTCAACTATAGTCAATTGGCTTCGCATGGCCCTTCAACCTTTACTGAAGTGCAACCGGCCCCTTTGCAATACCAGCACGTAGAGAATTATGAAAATGATTTTTATACACAACCCCTTATGCCGCATTTTTACTCCCACAATGGGCCTGCAATGGCCGTGGCTGATGTAAACGGCGATGGTAAAAAAGACGTGTTTATTGGCGGGGCCAAAGGCACAGCAGGTAAAATATTTTTGCAAGAGTACCATGGGCAGTACAGCCCATTAGCGGAAGCCAGCTTTAAGCCTGATGCTGGCTATGAAGATGTTGCAGCAGCCTTTTTTGATGTGGACAATGACGGTGATGCCGACCTTTACCTTGTTAGCGGCGGTTACGAGTTTGATAAGAACAGCCCTTTTTTACAGGACAGGCTTTTTATAAATGATGGCAAAGGAAATTTTACCCTTAAAACGGGCGCTTTACCAACCAGATTAGAAAACAAAAGCTGCATTGCTGTGTGCGATATGAATAATGACGGCTTTGCTGATGTTTTTGTTGGAGGAGGTGTTGTGCACGGCTCATATCCTCTTTCATCGCCCGGCAGGATTTTTATGAATGACGGCAAGGGTAATTTTATTGATAAAACAAAAGAGGTTTGCCCGGCCTTGTTAACGTTAAAGGGTATAATAAGCAGTGCTGTTTGGGTGGATGTAAATAAGGATGGTAAGAAAGACCTGGTTGTAGCAGGGGAGTGGATGCCCGTTACTACTTTTGTGAACAATGGTACATCACTCACCCTTAACCCTAACAAGGAGCCTTTGCCAACCGGCTGGTGGACAAGCCTTGCCGTTGCCGATATAGACGGTGATGGGGATGACGATATTATTGCGGGTAATTTTGGGTTAAACACACCTTTAAAAACCAGTAGTAATGAGCCTGTAGAAATTTATTATTCCGATATTGATGGCAACGGGGTAATAGACCCCTTTTTGTCAAGTTATTCTGAGGGCAAACCCTGGCCGTTTGTTGGCATGGACGATGCAAACAAACAGGTACCGTCCTTAAGAAAGAAGTTTTATGAATATACATCTTATGCCACCGCAGGTATTAAGGATGTGTATCCTTCCTCTGTAAAGCTGGAAGATGTGCCTAAAATGAGCGCTGCAGAGCTGCGCACAGTATACCTTGAAAATACTGGTAATGGTTTTGCAATGCATCAATTGCCTGTAGAAGCACAGTATGCGCCTGTTTATGCAATTTGTGTGCAAGACGTAAATAATGATGGCTATAAAGATGTATTGCTTTTTGGCAATAACAAGTATAACAGGTTACGCATTGGGCAACTTGATGCTAACCACGGTATATTGCTGGCAGGCGATGGGAAGGGAGGGTTTACGTATGTACCCCAGTATAAAAGTGGGTTAAACGTTCGTGCGGATGTAAGGTCGGCCACAATATTGGATAATAAGCTGGTAATTGGGGTTAACAATGGCCCTGTAAGGGTTTATCAACTTAACAATATGGCTAAAAAATAAAGAAGGCTTTTAAGTTCCGGGGTTTAAAAATGGGGATATCGTTCTTTTCAGCCCTGTTTTTAATGCCATATATGGGGGGTAAAAATAAAGTTACATCACCCTTTTTAATACACTATAACACAAAAGCGCGGCAAATTACCGCGCTTTTGTGTTATATTATGGCTGGCGTATATAGTACAACCAGCCCTGTATTTATTATTTACTGCATCAAGCCAATGTTGCTTAGACACCCAAAGCAGCTTCGTAGCGTTGCCCAATATAATCCCAGTTAATAATGCCAAGCCAGGCCGCAATATAGTCGGGGCGCTTGTTTTGATATTTAAGGTAATAGGCGTGCTCCCAAACATCTAAACCAAGTACGGGAAAGCCTTTAAGCTCGCTAACATCCATCAAGGGGTTATCCTGGTTTGGGGTTGAGCCTATGGATAATTTTTTGTCAGCAGTAAGTACCAGCCATGCAAAACCACTTCCAAAGCGTGTTTTCGCGGCATCGGACAGCTTTGTTTTAAACTCGTCGTAGGAGTGAAAGTCTTTTTCAATAGCTGCCAGCAGCTTGCCTGCAGGTTTTCCGGTGGATGAAGGTGTCATTGATTTCCAAAAAAGCTCGTGGTTGTAATGCCCGCCGGCGTTATTGCGCATTTTGGTAGAGTATTTTGAAATACCCGCCAATACATCCTCCAGCTTTGCACTGTTTATATCAACGTGCTCGGCAGTGCAGGCTTCGCCTAAATTTTTAGCGTAGGCAGCTGCATGTTTTGTATAATGTATCTCCATTGTCATTGCGTCAATGGCCGGTTCCAGCGCTTTGTAGTCGTACGGCAAAGGTTGCTGGTGAAAAGGTATGCTTTCCACTTGCGGTGCTTTATGGTGGCCCTTGGCAAGGGCCGGCAATACACTTAACGACAGGCCCGCTGCAAGCCCGGCCTTGCCGGTTTGTTTAATAAACTCCCTTCTGTTAGGGGACGATGCATCTGGTGAATTTTTCATTGTATTATTTTTAAATGTATATGCTGCTGTTATAAGGCAGGTATAAAATTACTGCGTTACAGTGTTAACCAGCAAAATATATTTGCTATACTATACTATAGCAAGTGTAATTGTGGCCATGTGCGCTAAGTAACTTTTATATGCCTGTGCTTAACCTGTTTATATGGTTTTAAGGCAATAAAGGTTAACTCCTTTACTTAAAAAATAAAGAAGCTGCCCCAATATATAGTTTAGGGCAGCTTCTTTATTGCTTTTACAAACTAATAAATTACTTGTTATTACCACCGCCGCCACGGTTACGCATCATTCTTTCGCGCATACGCTGCTGCATCGCTTCCAGCTTTTCAATTTGTTCGGCTGTAAGAAAACCTTTGTACCGGGCCTTCATTTGTGTGTTAAGTTCTGCCAGTTTAGCCTTTTTATCTTCGGGGCTTAGCGACTGGTCCATAAAAATATCCCTCATTTGTGGTTGAAACTGCTGCCTTACAGCCGTTACAGAATCCACTTGTACATCGCTAAGCTGTAACGAGTCCTTAAGCATTTGCTTCATACGTTCGCCACCGCCGCCTGGTTGTGCAAATGAGGAAATTGAGAATGCCGTTATGGCAACCAGCATGCAAAAAAATAGCTTTTTCATGTTTTTTATTTTAAGACCCCGCTTTTCCCCATAAGTTTATTGCAAATGGTAAAGAAAAACGGGCAGTTATTATTAACTTAACACAAAAGGAATGCTAATTTTTTGCAGCCTTTGCTGATTTCGGCGAGGCTTTCGTCTTTTGAGGTGAACTGGCTTTGCGCTGTGCTTTAAGTTCTTTTAGCTTGGTTTTCTGGTCGGGCGTTAAAGTAGCATCAACTTCTTTTTTGCTTTCTTTTCTTGCTTCTTTAAGCTGCGCTTTTTTCTGCTCGTCTGTAAGTGCGGTGTTGCTTTTAATTTCTTTGGTCTTCGTTTTTAACTCGGTTTTGCTGGCTTTTATTTTATCCTGTTGCTCTTTTGTTAAGTTAACTTGCTGCAAATCGCTTTTATGGGCTGCTTTGTGCTTGCGTGGTGCAGCGGTACTGTCTTGCGCGTGGCTAAAGGCAAAGGTTGAAACTGCTATAAACAGCAGTAAGAACATCTTTTTCATAACGGAATTTTTATTTTAAAGATATGAGACTTTAAGATAATGCATAGGTTTAAATTTTTAAAACAACTGGTTGTTAAATAAAAATCCCTGCCTGTGTCAGGCAGGGATAAAGCTATCACAATTGTCAATTTTTTGTTTTAGCGCAAAAACAACATTTCGCGGTACTTCGGCAATGTCCATTCATCATCGCTTACTAAGTGTTCCAGCTTATCTACATGGTAGCGTATTTCCTCAAAAAAGGTTGTTTTAATCTGGCTTTCGTAAGCAATGGCCTTTGTACGGGTATCTGTTATATTGTTTACAATTTTACGGGCTTCCACCAGGTCGTGTACTTTTTTGTACACTATTTGCAGGTGGTCTGATATGGCTTTGGTAATCTCTAACTGGCTTTCGTAAGCACTCTCGGGCAGGCCCATGGCTTTTAGGCCGTTAATATTGGTAATAAGCGTATTTTGATAACTAACCGCCGCAGGTATAATATGGTTAAGGGCCAGGTCACCCATAATGCGGGCTTCAATCTGTACCTTCTTAATATAATTTTCCAGTTCAATTTCGTGGCGTGCTTCCAGTTCTGCCGCGTTGTACACGTTATTGTTTTCAAACAGGCTGCGGGCCTTATCTGTACACAATGCGTCAAGCGCAAGCGGGGTGGTGGGCACGTTAGCCAGGCCGCGGCGTGCCGCTTCGTGGTGCCATTCCTCGCTGTAGCCGTCGCCTTCAAAAAGCACTTTTTTGCTGTCTACCACGTAACGCTGTATTACGTGCATTATGGCAATTTCCTTTTTATCGCCTTTTTCAATAAGCGAGTCAACATCTTTCTTAAAGCCTTTCAGCGTTTCGGAAACAATGGTGTTTAAGGCTATCATGGCATTGGCACAGTTGGCGTACGAGCCTGGTGCCCTAAACTCAAACTTGTTGCCGGTAAAAGCAAAAGGCGAGGTGCGGTTGCGGTCTGTATTATCAAGCAACAGTTCGGGTATGCTGCGGTGAAGGTCTAATTTCAAAATAGCCTCATCCTGCTCGTCAAATTTATCGCCCACCCTTGTTTCAATATCATACAGCACACGGCTAAGGTATTCCCCAATAAACACCGATATAATTGCTGGTGGCGCTTCATTTGCACCCAGGCGGTGGTCGTTACCCGCACTCGCAACCGAAGCGCGCAGTATATCGGCATAATCGTGTACAGCTTTAATAGTGTTCACAAAAAAGGTAAGGAACATCAGGTTGGTTTTTGGCGTTTTGCCGGGTGCCAGCAGGTTAACGCCGGTATCGGTGGCCATGCTCCAGTTGTTATGTTTGCCATTACCGTTTATGCCTGCAAATGGTTTTTCGTGCAGCAGCACTTTAAGCTTGTGGCGTTTGGCCACACGGCTCATAATATCCATCAACAGTATGTTGTGGTCAACCGCCAGGTTAACTTCCTCAAATATGGGGGCTACTTCAAACTGGGCCGGGGCAACCTCGTTGTGTCGGGTACGCAGGGGTATGCCCAATTTATACGCTTCTTTTTCAAAATCGCGCATAAAGGCGTAAACACGCTCAGGTATGCTGCCAAAATAGTGGTCTTCCAACTGCTGGCCTTTGGCGGGCGATGCACCAAAAACGGTGCGGCCGCTTTGTATAAGGTCGGGCCGCGCATTGGCAAGGCCTTCGTCAATTACAAAATACTCCTGCTCCCAACCAAGGGTGGCGGTAATTTTGGTAATGTTTTTATCAAAGTAGTTGGCTACATCCACCGCCGACTTGTTAAGCGCTTCCAGCGCTTTTAACAGTGGTGCTTTATAGTCAAGCGATTCGCCGGTATACGCCACAAATATGGTGGGTATGCAAAGGGTTTTGCCTTCGTCAATTTCCATAATAAAGGCGGGAGAGGAGGGGTCCCATGCAGTGTAACCGCGTGCTTCAAAAGTAGCGCGTAAGCCACCACTGGGGAAGGATGAAGCATCCGGCTCCTGCTGTATCAGTGCACCGCCGTCAAACTCTTCAATGGCTGTGCCATCGCCTTTAATGGTAAAAAAGGAGTCATGTTTTTCGGCAGTAGTACCTGTTAGTGGTTGAAACCAATGGGTAAAATGGGTAACACCCTTACTTTCAGACCAGGCTCTTATACCATTGGCAATGGAGTTGGCCGCAGCGCGGTCAATTTTTTTACCACCTTTAATACTGCCGGTAAGGCTTTTATAAGCCTCATCGCTTAAAAACTGGCGGGCAGTTTTTAGCGTAAAAACATTTTCGCCAAAAATGGCGGTTATTTTTGGGGATGAGGCTACACTTACTTTGTGGCTGCCAGAAGAAACATCCTTAATAGCATCGAAACGTAATGACATGACGTACCTTTTTTTGAGTAGAGCAAAACAAATACAAAAGCTGCATATTAACAATTTTTGTTATACAGCTAATTTTACGGTAAAATACTGAAATCTTTTAAAAGAAGGGCGGAAAATACAGGATAATTCTGATTTGTGCGCCTATTATTATATGCGGGGTAAAATGTAAATAGTTTTGGCAGTTATTACGTTTTTTTTGAAGCTGTTTTTTATAAACGAAAGTGCCTTTGGTGCCAGGGAAGGTATCGTTTTATTAGTGAAGATTTGTGGGAGCAATGATAGCTTAATCAAGCCCCTTAAAACAAAAATCCCCCTGCTTTTGCAGGGGGACCGTATAAAAACAATTGAATGTTTATTACAGAACGGCAGATTTAACCGTTTTGATGATGCGTGCAGCCACTTTGTAAGGATCTGCAGCAGAGTTTGGACGACGGTCTTCCAGGTAACCGCTCCAGTTATGCTGTACAGCATAAAGAGGGATACGGATAGAAGCACCACGGTCAGAAACGCCATAAGAGAAGTCGTGGATAGAAGCAGTTTCGTGCTTACCAGTAAGGCGCAAATGGTTATCGGCACCGTATACTTCAATATGTTCTTTAACAACAGGGCGGAAAGCTTCGCATATTTTAGTGAAAGTCTCCTGGCTGTTAGCAGTTCTTAATGTAGAGTTGCTGAAGTTAGCGTGCATACCGCTGCCGTTCCAGTCAAGGGCGCCAAGTGGTTTACAATGCCAGTTTACAGAAACACCATATTTTTCGCCTATGCGCTCAAGCAAATAACGGGCAATCCAAATCTGGTCGCCAGCTTCTTTGGCACCTTTTGAGAATATCTGAAACTCCCACTGGCCAGCAGCAACCTCGGCGTTGATACCTTCAACGTTAAGGCCAGCTTCTAAGCAGGCATCAAGATGTTCTTCAACAATGTTTCTGCCAAAAGCGTTGTTAGCGCCTACTGAGCAGTAGTAAGGGCCTTGTGGGCCTGGGTAACCACCGGCAGGAAAACCAAGAGGTTTGTTGGTGTCGGTATCCCACAGGAAGTATTCCTGTTCAAAACCAAACCAAAAATCGTTATCATCATCTTCAATAAGTGAACGGCCGTTTGAAGGGTGTGGTGTACCGTCAGAGCTTAACACTTCGCACATTACCAGGTAGCCATTTTTGCGCTGAGGGTCAGTTACTATGTAAACTGGTTTCAGGATACAATCTGAAGAACCGCCCGGAGCTTGTTCAGTAGAAGAACCGTCAAACGACCAGTTTGGTAAATCTTCCAGCTTGCCGCTGAAATCTTTTTCTATTTTAGTTTTGCTGCGGAGGCTTTGTGTAGGCTTATAACCATCAAGCCAAATGTACTCGAGTTTTGATAAAGACATCTTTTATTTGGTTTATTATATTAAAAAATATACACATGTATCCTTTTCAGGGTGAAAATTAATATTTTGCCACCAAATGTACAGTATATTACATATATTTTTTTCTATTTTTATATATTTTTAATGATTTTGCAATTTTTCTTGATTTTTTTAGATGTTTTCTACCCCGGTGTGGCAGTATTTATAGCTGAATGATATATTATTTATTTTTATCTATGTTTGTGAGGCATATAAGCGGGCAAAAAAGTAGTGGAAGTATTATGCTTTTATAGCGCACCACGGCCCCGGAGAAAGTTACCGTATAACCTGTTAATAAAAGATAACTGAAGGCAAAGCAAAAGCAAAAAACCACTATTGCCGCAGGCTGCCTGCCCAACAGGTTGCTTTTTAAATCAATAATAAAAAGGCCAGCAAGAAACCATAATAAAAAAAGCTCTGCCACCGCGGGCAGGTAGCTGGCATTTTTTATTTCGGCAATATGGGGACGTAGCAAGGCAATATCCAGCGCAGAGGGTAAAAACTGTACAAAACTTATAAAATTGGGCTGCAGGTCGCGCACTTTAATTTGAGAGTTGCCTTGTAACTGCTTAAACTCGTTTTGCTTTTCCACGGCATACAGCGGCAGATTTCCACCCTTATATAGGTAAGGTGATAAAAAAAATACGGCAACGCACGCACCATAAACCGCCGCAGTTATAATTAGTTTTTTACCCGGCCAGCGCAGGCACATATACCACACCGCCAAAGCAGGCAGCAGCAACAGGCAAATAATGTTGCGCAGGGCAAACAGCATAATAAAGCACACCAGGCTGGTGATGGCTGCCTTAATAAGTGGCTTGCCTGCCTTAAACTGCATGTTTAAGTTGAATATAAGCAAGGCAATGCAGGTAAAAATAAGCCCATCCTTATGAATACCGCTGCACCAGAAAAGGAAGGAAGGGAGCAGAAACACAGAGCATACCATCAGCCATTTTTTGCCGGGAAAAACCTCCGCCATTGCCCGGTAAAAAGCTGCCGGGCCAATAAAAAACAGCAGGTTAAAAATTACAGCATCGGCATAGTAGTTTTTAAAGGTAACCACATTGCAAACAGCCAGCAGCTTAATAATGATGTTGCTTTTCAGGTCGTTCCAGTAACTGTTTTGCCCCTTAAAAATATTGCCGCTGCCGTTAGCGTAGCCGTGGTGAAATATGTCGCGGATAAATGCCGCGGGGTTGCTCAGCAGCCAGTCTGTTTCTGTTTTGCTTAGTTCAAAAAAACGCCAGGTGTCGCTGCCTGCAATGTATTGTGGCAGGGCATAAAACTTCGCATACGCCACAGCGGCCACTGTTTTAAGTATAAACAACGCCACCAGCAAAGGCCGTCCAAGGCCGCTTTTGGTAAAAAAAGGCATACGTGCCACCAGCCAGCAACAAACTACCCAGTAAAATATACATACTGCAATTGCCAAACAATCAAAATTTGGCAGTAAAGTACCAACAACAAACATAAAAGAAAAAATATATTTCTGGGGGAGAGGGGGCAGGGGGTGGCATTTGTTTATTGCCGGGCTAACCCAGCTCCTTTAACACTTACGGTATGTTATGATTATAGCGTGCGTTACTGGGCAGGCGTGTCTATCAAACTAATATAGAAACAGTAAAATTTTTGTGAGTACCGTTAAAAATGCAACTTGTTTTTACAAAAAACACTCTTTGTTTTTGACCGCAGGTTATGTTGT
>CAZRDD010000134.1:543-11404 GCA_964598675.1 uncultured Parafilimonas sp. | reverse complement strand
GTTTAATTACCAATAACGAACGTTACAACCAGGTTATTGATATTTGGAGCCGTGTGGATACCCGTATTACTGAAACACTTATCCGTGAAATGCAGACTGACAAACAGGGCTTTAACTCTGTTTACATGATGCTTGATTCCGGTGCACGTGGTAGCAAGCAACAGGTAAAACAGCTTGCAGGTATAAGGGGTTTGATGGCAAAACCAAGAAAGAGCGGAAGCTCAGGCTCGGAAATCATCGAAAACCCAATCCTTTCAAACTTTAAAGGTGGCCTTAACGTATTGGATTACTTTATCTCCACCCACGGTGCCCGTAAAGGTTTGGCGGATACGGCCCTTAAAACAGCGGATGCGGGTTACCTTACCCGTCGCCTTGTTGACGTAGCCCAGGATGTGGTGATAGGTGAAGAAGATTGCGGTACCCTGCGCGGTATTGCTACCTCTGCCTTAAAAGATAACGAGGATATTGTTGAACCATTATACGACAGGATATTGGGCAGAACATCGCTGCACGATGTATTTAACCCAATTACCGATGAACTGCTGGCTACTGCAGGTGAAGAAATTACCAGCGAAATAGCCCATGCCATTGAAGATGCAGGTATTGAAACCGTAGAAATACGTTCAGTACTTACCTGCGAATGTAAACGTGGTGTGTGCGTAAAATGTTACGGTAAAAACCTTGCCACCGGTTATATGACACAAATGGGCGATGCAGTTGGTATCATAGCTGCACAGTCAATTGGTGAGCCGGGTACACAGTTAACCCTGCGTACCTTCCACGTGGGTGGTATCGCCGGTTCATCTTCTGTTGAATCATCTTTAAACGCCAAGTTTGAAGGTACCATACAGTTTGATGGCCTGCGTACAGTTACTGCTAACAATAACGAAGGCGAAAAAGTACAGGTTGTAATTGGCCGTACTGGTGAAGTAAGGATAATGGATGTTAAAAACGACCGCCTGCTTATTACCAACAACGTTCCTTACGGTGCTATACTGTCAGTAAAAGATGGCCAGCAGGTAAAGAAAGGCGAGGTGATTTGTACATGGGATCCATTTAACAACATTGTTGTTGCTGAAATTGATGGCGTTATCCACCTGGAAAACGTAATTGATGGTATTACCTTCCGCGAAGAAGCCGATGAACAAACCGGCCACCGCGATAAAGTGGTAATTGAAACAAAAGATAAAACCAAGATACCTGGTATTATACTGGAAGGTAAAGAAATTAAAAACTATAACTTACCAGTAGGCAGCCGCCTTGTGATTGAAGAAGGCGAGGAAGTTAAAGCCGGACAGGTAATTGTAAAAATTCCAAGAACACTGCGTAAGAGCGGTGACATTACCGGGGGTTTACCACGCGTAACTGAATTGTTTGAAGCGCGTAACCCAAGCAACCCTGCCATTGTTTGCGAAATTGATGGTGTGGTGGCCTTTGGTAACGTAAAACGTGGTAACCGCGAAATTGTGGTTGAAGCCAAAGACGGTATTGTTAAAAAATACCTTGTACCGCTTACCCGCCAGATACTTGTACAGGATGGTGACTTTGTGAAAGCAGGCACCGCATTATCCGATGGCCAAACAGCACCTGAAGACATCTTAAAGATTAAGGGGCCGTTTGCAGTACAGGAATACGTGGTAAACGAAATTCAGGAAGTTTATCGCTTGCAGGGTGTAAGAATTAACGACAAGCACATTGAAGTGATTGTACGCCAGATGATGAAAAAGGTTGAAATTGTACATGCAGGTGATACTAAATTCCTTGAGGAAGACCTTGCAGACCGTTTTGACTTTATTGAAGAAAACGACAGGATATACGATAAGAAAGTTGTTACTGAACCAGGTGACAGCACCAAACTGAAACCAGGCCAGATTGTTACCGTGCGTGAACTGAGGGAGGAAAACTCCATATTGCGCCGCGCCGATAAGAAACTGGTGGAAGTAAGGGATGCAGAATCTGCAACAGCACAACCGGTATTGTTGGGTATTACCAAAGCATCACTGGGTGTACAAAGCTGGATTTCAGCAGCATCGTTCCAGGAAACAACCAAGGTATTAAGCTCAGCGGCTATACAGGGTAAAACCGATGATATGCTTGGCTTGAAAGAGAACGTGATTACCGGCCACCCGATACCGGCTGGTACTGGCTCACGCGCTTTTGAAAACCTGATTGTTGGTAATAAAGAAGAATACGAACTGCTTACCACCAGCCGCGAAGCAATAAGCTTTGACGATGAAGACTAAGCAAATAGTATTGAGATAAGTGATAGGCCTCCTGTTGTAAAGCAGGGGGCTTTTTTATGTGGTTATTGCGGAAAAGGCAAACCGTATTAGGTTGATTTTTGTAAACATTTGGTTGCAAGCTGGCCGCCAAAATTTATTGCAGCGTTGATGATGGGTAAGAAGATGGCCTGCAACGCTTCCTGTTTCACTTCTCAGTAAAAAACAAGCAAAAACAACACAGGCCTTAAAAGGCGGTATTGCTTTTGATTTGATTAATGGGCGTAAATAATTGCCTGTAGCCTTATATCCCCTCTGCATCGCAGGCTTCGGAGGCACAGGCTTCGTTATCCCTTTCTGTTTCCAGCGTAATATGCTGTATGTTAAGGTGCAGCAGGTCGTGTTTAAGGTGTTTTTTTATTTCCTGCTCCTGTTGCATACTAACATCTTGTTTAAGCACAAGATGTGCTGTAAGCGCATTTTCTGTAGTGCTGATAGCCCATACATGAATATGGTGCAGGCCCGATACGCCCGTTATATGCAGCGCGGCTTCTTTTACTTTGGCAAGGTTTACATTTTCTGGTACGCCATCCAGTGATAGGCGCAGGCTGTCAACCAATAACCGCCAGGTGCTTATTAAAATTACAATAGCTACTACAATACTTAGTATAACATCAATCCTGAACCAGTGGGTATAATAAATAATAATGCCGCCAATAACCAGCCCCAGGGATACAAGCGCATCCGCCATTAAGTGCATGTAGGCACTTTTTACGTTAAGGTCGCTGTCTTTATCCCGCCTGAAAAAGATAGCAGAACTAAAATTAATAACAATACCTATGCCTGCTATGGCAGCAATTTCTAAACCAGGCAATGGCTCTGGATTTAAAAAACGGTGGACGCCTTCATAAATAATTGCGCCAATAGATACCAGCAGTACCATTGCATTAAACAACGCCACCAGTATAGATGTTTTGCGGTATCCGTAGGTGTATTTATCGTTGCCTTTTACCTTTAATAATTTAAAAGCAAGCAATGATAGCGCAAGGGCACCAACATCTGCCAGGTTATGCCCCGCATCCGATAAAAGCGACAGGGAGTGTATGGAAAGGCCAGCAATTACCTCAATCACCACAAAAGCAAAATTCAACACTATACCAATAACAAAAGCCGCATTTACATTGGTAAGTTTTACTGAATGATCGTGATGGTGGTGATGCCCATGGCTGTGTGCGTGGCCATGTGTATGCTCGTGTTGATGTGCCATGTGTACAAAGGTAAGCTGGTGAAAATATTTGGTTTAATTTCTTATTGCATCATTGTTGCGTGTTATTCTGCCTATGGAAGTAACAAAAAGCCCCGGGCAAAAGAATTTGCCGGGGCTATTTTTCTCATGTGATTCTTACTGTCTTAAATGGAAAACGATAAAATAATAATTTGTTTTCCATTTAATAATACCGTGTATCGGGTATATGCCAGTGTGGCGAAAATAGATATTTTACACGCTGAAAAATTCGAAGTTTTAAAGCGATTCATTAAAGGACGTTCAATATATTGTGTTATTTGTTTGATATTAATTAACCGTATAAAGCCACCAGATTTTGTAAAGGCTATAAGAAGTGTTGTTATGTTCCAAAAACATTATATATATATTATTCTAATGTCTTAACAGGGCTTATCATTGGCAGGCATAATTAACTGAGGCAACATGAGCAACTGTAGAAAATAGTGCTACTATAGATATAAATAATATTCTTTAAGTAATTGGGTGAACGCAGCAGTATACTGCCGGTGTTCATCCTGGATAGTAATTTCTTTTTCTTTTAGCGTAGTTTTTTCCCTTTTAAAAAAGCTAATGGCTCTGAAATAGTTGCTGGAAGGTGTTTGCCTTACCAGTATCTTTTCAAACGGATAGAGTGATTTACCAGCAGCTATTTTTTCAAAATACTCCATCCGGTGGCAGGGCAGCAGTAACCCCAGAATGCCATCTTGCTTTAGCAACGCATCAATAGATAATAACAGTTCATCAAGGCTAAGCGCCTTACTGTGCAAAGCTACATTGCGTTTACTGTCGGCACTTTTAAGGTCGTTGTCAAAAAAAGGGGGATTACTGATGATGTAATCGTAACGTTTATTTCCTGGTTGGGCAAACTGTTGTATTGAGGCATGATGCACTTTAAGGCGCTGCGCCCATGGTGACTGGGCAAAATTGCTGCTGGCTTGTTGTGCAGCCTGTTCGTCAATTTCCACTGCATCAATGTTTGCCGTGGGGTATTGTTGGGCGCACATAAGCGAGAGCAACCCGGTACCGGTACCAATATCCAATATAGCTGGGGTATTGGCAGATAAGACAGCAGGGGAGAGGCTACCAAAGAGGCAGGCATCGGTACACACCTTCATAGCACAATTATCCTGGTAAACGGTAAAATGTTTAAACTGGAAATAGTTGTTGGCCATAAAAGTGTAATACTGATTTATAAAGCTGCGCTAAAGCATTTTAAGTAGCGCTTTTTCATGTTGATTTTCCAGGCCTTTCACAGCCGCATTTTACGGTCTTTCAACCCAATAAAGCATAGTTATAAAGGCAAAGCCGCTTCTTTTATTGGACGCGGCTTGCAGGTATCTTTTACAGGCATAACCAATTTGTTATCCTGTTCTGGTTTGTTTTATTCCTCTGAAGTAAGGCTTGCCACCAGGTATTCCTTGTTAAGCCTTGCAATGTTGGTGATAGAGATGCCTTTAGGGCAGGTAGCTTCACAAGCGCCTGTGGCAGTACAAGCACCAAAGCCTTCTTTATCCATTTGGGTAATCATGTCCAGCACGCGTGTTTTGCGTTCTGCCTCGCCTTGTGGAAGCAACGCCAGGTGAGATACCTTTGCGCTTACAAACAACAGGGCAGAGCTGTTTTTACAAGCCGCTACGCAGGCGCCACAACCAATACAGGCAGCAGCAGCAAACGATTCATCAGCTTTCTTCTTTTCAACAGGCAGTGCATTGGCATCAACAGCATTACCAGTATTTACTGATATGTAACCGCCAGCCTGTATTATACGGTCGAACGCACTACGGTCTGTAACAAGGTCTTTTATAACGGGGAAAGCCTGCGCCCTCCAGGGTTCAACAGTAATGGTATCGCCATCTTTAAAAGCGCGCATGTGTAACTGGCAGGTAGTGTTTTGCTGCCAGGGGCCGCGCGCTTTGCCATCAATGTACCTGGAGCACATGCCACAAATACCTTCGCGGCAATCGTGGTCAAAAGCAATTGGGTTTTGACCTTCCTGTATCAGCCTTTCATTCAGCACATCAAACATTTCAAGAAAACTCATTTCTGAAGAAATATCTGTAACCTTATAGGTTTCAAAGCCACCTTTAGTGTCTTTATTCTGCTGCCTCCACACTTTTAAAGTGAGGTTCATGTTATAATGTTCCATGCCTGCTAATTTTCTAATTTTCAAATAACCGCAATCTCAAATTACTTGTAGTTTCTTTGCGATGGCTTAATTACATCGTATACCAACTCTTCTTTATGCAGTTGCCATTCGTGTTCTGTTTTATATTCCCATGCGGCAACGTACATATAATTTGCATCATCGCGCAGGGCTTCACCGTCTGGTGTCTGGTACTCTTCCCTAAAATGGCCACCGCAGCTTTCGTTACGGTTTAAGGCATCAAGGCACATCAGTTCACCCAGTTCAATAAAGTCTGCCACACGGCCAGCTTTATCAAGCTCGGGGTTAAACTCGCTTACTTCACCGGGAATACGTACATCGCTCCAAAATTCGGCTTTCAATGCCTGAATTTCTTTAATGGCTTGCTTCAAACCCTCTTCATTACGGGCCATACCGCATTTCTCCCACATAATCTTGCCCAGGCGCTTGTGAAAAGTTTCAACGCTGGTTTTACCCTTAATGTTCATCAGGGTATTAATGCGGTCGGCAACTGTTTTCTCTGCTTCTACAAAAGCCGGGTGATCGGTAGCTATTGCCTTGGTAGATATTTCATCGGCCAGGTAGTTACCTACTGTATAAGGTATTACAAAGTAACCATCTGCAAGGCCCTGCATTAAAGCACTGGCCCCAAGCCGGTTTGCACCGTGGTCGCTAAAGTTTGCTTCGCCAAGGGCGTAAAGGCCCTTTACATTGGTCATCAGTTCATAGTCAACCCAAAGGCCGCCCATGGTGTAGTGTACCGCAGGATAAATGCGCATTGCCACCTGGTAAGGGTTTTCGCCGGTTATCTTTTCGTACATGTCAAAAAGGTTACCGTATTTTTCTTTTACCACATCAACGCCAAGGCTGCGTATTTCCTCAGCCGAAGGATTTTCGTGGCCATGCTTGCCTGCTTCTATTTTGCCGTAACGCTCAATGGCTGCTGCAAAATCAAGGTAAACAGCTTGTTTGCTGCTGCCCACACCATAGCCTGCATCGCACCTTTCTTTGGCTGCGCGGCTGGCCACGTCCCTGGGTACAAGGTTACCAAATGCAGGGTATCTTCTTTCAAGGTAGTAATCTCTTTCTTCTTCGGGTATTTCGTTAGGTTTCCTGGTATCGCCTTGTTTTTTTGGCACCCATATACGGCCATCGTTACGCAGCGATTCAGACATGAGGGTAAGCTTGCTCTGGTGGTCGCCACTCACTGGTATACAGGTTGGGTGTATTTGCGTGTAGCAGGGGTTACCAAAATAAGCACCGGCTTTATGTGCCTTCCATGCTGCGGTAACATTGCTGCCCATGGCGTTTGTTGACAAGTAAAATACGTTGCCATAGCCACCGCTGCATAGTAATACGGCGTGCCCAAAATGGCGCTCCAGTTTACCATTAACAAGGTTACGTGCAATTATACCGCGTGCTTTGCCATCAATTTTTACAATATCAAGCATTTCGTGGCGGTTATACATTTTAACGTTGCCAAGGGCTATTTGCCTTTCAAGGGCCTGGTAAGCACCTATTAATAACTGCTGGCCGGTTTGGCCTGCAGCATAAAACGTTCTTTGTACCTGTGTACCGCCAAAACTGCGGTTGCTTAACAAGCCACCATACTCACGTGCAAAAGGCACACCCTGTGCAACGCACTGGTCAATAATATTGGCACTTACTTCGGCCAGGCGGTGTACGTTAGCTTCCCTTGCGCGGTAGTCGCCACCTTTAATGGTATCGTAAAACAAACGGAAAACACTGTCTCCATCGTTCTGATAGTTTTTGGCAGCATTAATACCTCCCTGCGCAGCAATACTGTGTGCACGGCGTGGAGAGTCCTGGAAGCAGAAAGCTTTTACCTTGTAACCCAGTTCGCCAAGGCTGGCTGCTGCGCTGGCACCGGCAAGGCCTGTACCAATAATAATCACTTCAATTTTGCGCTTATTGGCCGGGTTAACAAGCTTGCAATGCCCCTTATAATCTGTCCATTTATCCTCTAACTGACCGGAAGGTATTTTTGCATCTATCATATACCGTTTATTTTAAACCGTTGATTAACCTTATTTATATGCAGGCTTTATTTTAGCCTGCTTACTAAATGGTTTGACTTATTAAAAAGATCGTACTGTTTTTTGTTGTTTGCTATGCAGTTATTGGCCAGCAGCGCAGATGGCTTTTACCCAAGCTACAGCCAAGCTCACATTTGGCTAAACTAACTAACCCAACCCAAATAAAAACTCACAGGCATTAAAGCAAATACCATGGGTACAATTACCGCATAGCCATAACCTACACTCACGAGTAATTTATTATAGCGTTTGTTGTGTACACCAAGGCTGCGGAAGGCACTTTGAAAGCCATGTGCCAGGTGGTAACCAAGTGATAAACAACCCAATACGTATACTACAACTACCCAAAGCTCAGCAAATGTTGCTTTCATCAGGTTGTATAAATCGTGGTAGTTTTTGCCGGGGCTGTCCTCATAACTGGCTTCTGCAACTGTACCAAAACGGGAAGGCACCCAAAAGTTTACCCAGTGCAGCACCAGGAACAATAGTATAAGCGTGCCAAGCAGGCCCATGCTGCGGCTGTACCATTTGCTGCCTTTGCTGTAACCCACCGCATAACCAACGGCGCGTTTGCTGCGGTTGCTTATTTCGAGGGCAAGGCCTTGTATAATGTGGATGAAAATGAACACGAACAAACCAATTTCCAAAATACGTATCACCACCATCGAACCCATAAAGTGGGCTGCTTTGTTAAACATTTCACCACCATCGTTAGCCCAAATACAGGCATTTAAACCAACGTGTACTGCTAAAAATAAAATAAGGAAAATTCCGGTTAAGCCCATTGTTATTTTCCGGCCGACTGAAGAGGTAAATACTTGTTTCCAGGTCATACTGACAAGATTGTATATTAAGAAATCGCTGCAAAAGTAATGCTCCGAAGCCAGTTTTCCTTTTTCAAAAAATATTTTTATAAAATCACTGTATGGAATTATAACACCGTGCTGTAAATATTGTTCATAGGCAGGGGGGATAATTTTAAGAAATATGGCTAAAAGCCTTATCGTATCAGTAACAGGGGCAATAAAGTGGGTTCATCAGCTATCAAATATTAATTTTTAATAACATGAAATATTAGCATGTATTATATGAATAAATAGAATATTAACCTGGGTGAATGTTTAGTAAAGCAGTTACACGCGCCGTGGCGATTATTTAATGGTTAGTGCGCAATAACATTAATTTGCTGGTAATTAAAGTAAAAAGAAGGGTGCAACAGAAGCGCAAAATTTGGGCTTATTGTGCCAGGCGGGAAACAGGTTCAGCTTTCAGATACCTGTTTTCCGCTGGACTTTATAATTTAGCGGTGCAAACATACGGGTGTTAGTTTAAGTAAAAATGAAATGTTTTACAACGTATCGTTAAAAAAAATGCCCCCGTTTTAGCGGGGGCGGTGCCAATTATAAAGTCGTTTTATGGTGCTGTTGCCAGCAACCAGTATAAGTAAGGCAACCAGCTGGCTGTTAACGCTGCTTTAACTTTTTATAAAAAGTCTTTTTATTACATATTTGTTTGTGGATGACGGAAAATGCACATCTGCAGCTGTTTCGTAACCTGCGTTGGCAACTATTTGGCTCATTTTGCGCTGCTTTAGCCTGTTGAATAAGTAAAATGCAGTAGCTGCTGCAGATAAGATGGCTGAAATTGTAATAATATGTTTGGTGTTTTTCATGGCCTGTTGCTTTTTTATCTATTGAACGCAAGTTGAGTGCCAGAATTAGGTTTCCACTTGTTTGTTCTGTTAAAACCTGTTTTGTTCAATAAATATCTTTTGCCATTCAATAAAGGCTTGCGGCACCTGTTTTTTTCCGCTCATCTAAAAAAAGTAACAGGCTTTGTTACAATCCGTACATTTGATTTATGCTGAAACTGTTAAGCATATTATGGAACAGCTTTAAGATGAGCGTGCAGGAGCTGCACAACAACAAGCTGAGAAGTTCGCTGTCTCTCACTGGCATAGCCTTTGGTATTATTTGTATTATAGGTGTACTGGCAACCGTAGACAGCCTTAAAAACAAAGTACAAACCGATATTAAAGCTTTAGGCTCCAATACCATATATATTGATAAATGGCAATACTCCGGCGGGCCGGATTACCCCTGGTGGAAATATGTTAACCGCCCTTTGCCAAAATTTACTGAGGTGAAGTTCATTAAAGAAAAAAGCTCTCTGGCTGATTTTGTTTGCTACAGCAATGGCATAAACGCTAACCTTTTATATGGAAATTTCCAGATTAATAATATTTCAGTAAATGCTGTATCCGAGGATTTTAATAAAATTCAGAAGGTGGATATTTTGACGGGGCGCTATTTAACCGATAACGAGTTTTTAAGGGGCAATCCCGTTGCTGTTATTGGATATGAAAACGCTGTGCAGCTTTTTGGTAAGGCAGAAGCGGGTGTTGGTAAGGAAGTTGCGTTTGGCGGGCACCATGTTACAATTGTTGGCGTGTTGGCAAAAGAAGGACAAAGTTTTGTAGGCAGCCCTTTTGACTATGACCACTGCCTAATAGTTAGTTACCGTTTTTTTGCCAGCTTATACAATGTTAACAGCACCGACTTGCAGCCCGCCATCATGGTAAAAGCCAAGGATAATATTGCCAGCACAGCCCTTGTAGAGGAGTTGGAAGGTATTATGCGCCAGGTTAGGAAACTGAGCCCATCCGAAGACGATAATTTTTCACTGAACGATATTAACGCCATCAGCGAAACTACCAGCGGCATTTTTGCCACCCTTAACATTGGCGGTGCCGTTATTGCCTTTTTAAGCCTTGTGGTAGGGGCTTTTGGTGTAGCCAATATTATGTTTGTATCCGTAAGGGAACGTACCAGCCAAATTGGCCTTAAAAAAGCCATTGGGGCAAAAAAAGCTACTATTCTCACCGAATTTTTGTTGGAAAGCGCATTTCTCTGCATTATTGGGGGCCTGGTTGGGCTATTTGTAGTTTGGCTGCTGGCAACATTATTAAGCTTGGTGCTGCCTTTTGCCATAACTATTGCACCAGGTATTATAATTGTTGCTATGCTTATTTGCATTTTTCTTGGTATACTTTCGGGTATTATCCCAGCTTTTACCGCGGCGCGTATGAACCCCGTGGAGGCAATCAGGAGCAAGTAACCCGCAATCCATATATTAAAAGATTACAGCCAATATTGTG
>CAZRDD010000134.1:0-533 GCA_964598675.1 uncultured Parafilimonas sp. | reverse complement strand
TGGATTGGCTGTTTTTAATTCTTCTTCATCCGAAATTTGAATAAGTATATTTTTGCAGCATGGATGGCAAATTGAATCATGATTCTGCATTTGATGTGTATGCTGCGAACGAGAACCCTGCAAGGGAAGGTGCCAAAATAACCATATTGGCCATAGAATCTTCCTGCGACGAAACTTCAGCTTCTGTTTGTGTTGATGGTAAGATACTCTCTAATTTCATTGCCAATCAAAAAGTGCATGAGCAGTATGGTGGCGTTGTGCCAGAACTTGCCAGCCGCGCCCACATGCAAAACATTGTGCCGGTGGTTAATGCTGCACTTACCAAGGCGAATACTAATTTATCCTCAATAGATGCAATTGCTTTTACCCAGGCCCCCGGCCTGATTGGCAGCCTGCTGGTAGGCGCGCAGTTTGCAAAATCCCTCGCGTTGGCGCTGGATAAACCATTGATTGCAGTACACCACATGCAGGCGCATGTGCTGGCTAATTTAATAAGCGAACACAGGCCATCCTTCCCGTTTTTATGTTTAACC
>CAZRDD010000133.1:0-11507 GCA_964598675.1 uncultured Parafilimonas sp. | reverse complement strand
GCTCCGAGGCACTTGTGCAACAATACAATGCAGGTAAAATAAAACAGTTTAATTACTCAATACAAAAACAACTGTTACAAATTATATCCCAATAACAAACCGTTTTGCATTTTTTTGCCTTGGTTAATAACATAAGAGGCTGGCCTGACAAGTAAGTTCCCCCGTTTGTTAAGATTGTTTTTCCCTAACTCACTAACTTCGTTACCCCCTTTCTATTATTCAGTAACTAAAGGGTGCTTGTGCATGTTGTGGAACGGTAGCATAAAAAAAGGCAGCGTAAATATTACCACTGCCTCCTTTTAAATTTAATTCAGTTATGTTAATGCACGCTTTCTGTTGGCTAGATTACCACATAAAGAATTTCGGGTTATCAACATATTCGCTAATATCATCATTGTGCACAATCAGCACTATCAAATCAACAAAAGGCACTATGCCAAATATACCGCCGCAGGTAAGTATATAACCAACCCAGGTAAAAGTGTTAGTACCCAGGTAAAGCCTGTGTATACCTAAACCGCCAAGAAAAAAATCCAGCAAAAACGCAGCAATAAAGCTTTTGTCATCAGAGCTTTTATAAGACCTTGCAGCAAACTTAGAACTTAAGTTGGCATTAAGGCTCATAGTGCTTACAGCATTTGTTGCAGCCGTTGTACTGTTTTCATCAGAAAAATTTACTTCTTTACTGGTGTTGAACAAATTCTCCACCTGGGCATCATTTACATAGTAATCGCCAGTTGAAGTAGTTTCAGCTGCAGAAGCATTTTTTACAAAAAGGAATAACGCAAGGGAGAGAGTAACAAAGAGTTTAGTTTTCATCATGTAGTTATTTTAAAAGTTATGGTGAACTCAAATATATACTGTTATTTTATAATAAACGAATATTTGCACGCCTTTTTAAAATGAATTTATTGGTTTTTGAAGCAGGGCAAATTTTGCCATTTGACCTTATTAATTAGCCGTACCGTACTAAACTGTTTAGTCTTTAGATAACTGGCTGTTGTTATTTAATACCATCTCCAGGTTATCATCACTCACCACCAGTTTATCACCCGGTACAAAAGCCGCCCTGGCTTGTGGAGACATTAATGTATCCTTTTCATAAAAACAAAAGGGCAACGATCTTTCTGCAAGCGGGCTGGCCAACAACGCATTGCAGCACTCCTTTATATCAAACGCATGGTTAGTCCGTACAAAAAATTCAACTACCTGAATCCAAAAAACCGTCATAGTTTCATGGTAACCGCTGGTTGCTGTATTTCGGCCGCCAACCGCAATGTTATAGGCACTTATAGCCAAACGTATTTGTTGCAGGGCTTCTTCAAAACCATATTTTTTCAAATACCAAACAGCACCGGTCAAATGCGCAGCATGGGTCCATTGTTCTTTAGGCAGTGTTTTGGCATTAAAGCCTTCTATTAATCTATCAATTTCGTTAGGGCTGATGTAAAAAATATCCATTCTATGTAATTTATATCTATAAGGTTTTGGTTAAGCCCAGCAGTCATAAGCCCTTTTATACCCCTCACCTATCCCAATAAACAACTGCCTTAATCGCCGTAAAACAAAAAACTAATTTGTTGTTCCAAAAAACAACGCTTTAAGTTCGGTAGCATCATCGGGGTGCATTTTGCCCCCTAGTATCAGGCGTATTTGCCTGCGGCGTAAAGCCCCTTCAAACAGTTTTTTTTCTTCTTCGGTTTCCGGTACAATTTTGGCAACCGGGCGGGGCTTTCCGTTAGGGTCTAACGCTACAAATGTAAAATAGGCTTCATTACTTTCATACTGGTACTGGTGCAGCATATCCTCCCCCCAAACCTGTATGTGTATTTCCATACTTGTGTTAAATGCACGTGTAACTTTGGCTTCAATGTGTACAATATTGCCCAGTTTAATGGGGTTTTTAAAGCTAAGGTTATCAACGCTCGCCGTCATACAAGGGGCATTGCAATGCTTGCTTGCAGCCATAGCGGCGGCAATGTCCATCCAGTACATCAAACGCCCCCCCATCAGGTTACCAAAAGCATTGGTATCGTTTGGCAATACCAGTTCATTCATTACTGTGTGGCTTTCTGCGGCTCTTTTTTCATCCATAAAATAATATTAAAACGCAAATATAACCATGTATGCATACCTAAAAACACTTCTTTAACCCAAACGTTTTTACCAGTAGTATGTACATTTTACGAAACCGGTTTAGTAAATTTTTAGCCGGTATTATGCGCAGGCATTAAAAAAAGAAGTGATATTTACCAATAGCCGTAACGGCATGCCAAATGGCGGTACTACGATGCATTAAAACGTTTGCAATCATTTATACAACGATAAAACAAAAGCCATGAACACAATATTATCACAAGCAGAAGCTGCCCCACTGGCCAGCCTGGATGAATGGGAAGAAGACCTGCTGAAAAGATACCCCGACCCTGACAGCATTGCCCAGGGTAAAAAAACAGAAGAATACCGCAATTACGATGACCCTGCACGCGATACGGTACGCGAGTTTTACCGGTTAAACCACACCTATCAAACGTACGATTTTGTAGTGCAGAAAAAAGCGGATTACCTGAAGTTTGACAAAAAGGAAATGAGCGTTTTTGATGCCTTCCAGTTTTTAAACCAGTTGGTAGATGATTCCGACCCCGATACCGACCTTGACCAGTTACAGCACCTGCTGCAAACATCGGAAGCAATACGTGCTGATGGGCACCCCGATTGGATGGTACTTGCGGGCCTGTTTCACGACATGGGTAAAGTGCTTTGCCTGTTTGGTGAGCCTCAATGGGCCGTTGTTGGTGATACTTTCCCCGTGGGTTGCGCATACTCCGATAAAATTGTTTACCCTGAATATTTTGTAAACAACCCAGATTATAACCACGAGGTATACAGCACTAAATATGGCGTGTATGAACCCAACTGCGGTTTGGATAAAGTACACATGTCTTGGGGGCACGATGAATATGTGTACCACATGATGAAGGATTACCTGCCCGAGCCTGCGCTGTACATGCTGCGTTACCACAGCTTTTACCCACAACACCGCGAGCATGCCTACGGCCACCTGATGAATGCCCACGACCACGAAATGTTTAAATGGGTTGATTTGTTTAACCCTTATGACTTGTATTCCAAAAACCCCAATCCGCCAAACTGGAAGGAGTTAAAACCATATTACGAGGCACTTATAGCAAAATATTTGCCCCCTACATTAAAGTTTTAAGCGCGTATCTGTATACATCATGTTCAAACCCCGCAGCAAAAACTGCGGGGTTTATTTTGCCCGTTGATTAATAGCAACCGTCTGCATCATTGTGGATACTTTATGCCCAACGGGTATTTTTACAGCCGTATTTTTGGCGCCTTATACAAAACTATGGCTACCACAAAAATTAAAGTAAACAGCAACGGGTCTTTAAGAATTGAAGGCGATTTTGAAATTGTAGATAAAACTGGTACCCCCTACGATTTAGCAGGGCGGGAAATTATTGGTATTTGCCGCTGCGGCTTATCAAAAAACAAACCTTTTTGCGATGGGTCGCACAACGGCCATTTTGAGCATGATGCAGTTGCTTTTGCGCTGCCGCCCAAAAAACAGTAAGGTTTACAATTTATTAACGGGCTCTTTTTAATAGAGACTTACCCGGTTTTCACTTGTATTTACGCTCAATTCAAGCGCCTCAAAAGCTTTTTAGCACCGTTATTAACATAAACGTGCTAAAAAGCTTTTTTTACTTATACCAACACTCCCGATATTCGCAGTTGGAAAGTTTTATAATATGGAATTGTCGTTTGATAACACCGAGGTAGCATTTGCCTATAAAAGAGATTCAGAGCTTAAAAGTGCCCGCTGGCTGCTTAAAACCATGCATTATAGCTGGTTTGTTGCCGTTGGCACCAGGATTACCCCTTTTTTAATGAAAACAGGGTTGCCGCTGCACGGTATAATAAGGGCAACCATTTTTAAGCAGTTTGTTGGCGGCGAAACGCTGGAGCAAACGGCGGAAACAGGAAAATTATTAAGCGGGTATGGCGTGCAGGTTATTTTAGACTATGGCGTTGAAGGAAAAGAAGGTGAAGAAAACTTTGACCATGCTGCCGATGAGTTTATTAAAGTTATAAATTATGCTGCCACACAAACCAATATACCTTTTATAAGCATAAAAGTTACTGGTATTGCGAGGGTGGGCCTGCTTAATACGCTAAACGATGCCCCACGCCTGCGCAGTGGCATTCACGACCATGAAGAAGAGATTGACGAATGGGAAAGGGTGAGGGAAAGGATGTTCCGTATTTGTGCTGCTGCCGCTGAAAAAGGCATAGGTGTGCTGATTGATGCGGAGGAGAGCTGGATACAGGACCCTGTTGACAGGTTGGCCATTGAAATGATGGAGATATTTAACAAAGAGAAAGCCATTGTTTACAATACCATACAGTTGTACAGGCACGACAGGTTGAGGTTTTTAAAAATGAGCCACCAAATTGCCCGCAAGGAAGATTTTATTTTAGCTGTTAAACTGGTACGCGGCGCTTACATGGAAAAAGAGCGCGACCGTGCTTTGCTTATGAATTACGACAGCCCCATACAGCAAAATAAATCGTTTACGGACGGTGATTACAACGCAGCAATAACCTACTGTGTAGACAATATTAAAGACATTGCCTTTATTGTTGCCAGCCACAATGAGTACAGCAACCTGTTTGCCGCAGAACTTTTGGATAACAGGGGCATACCCCATAACCATGAGCATGTGCATTTTTCTCAATTGTTTGGCATGAGCGATAACATAACGTTTAACCTTGCAAAGGCGGGTTATTCAGTAAGCAAATACCTGCCCTTTGGCCCCATAAGGGATGTGATACCTTACCTGATGCGCCGCGCACAGGAAAACAGCAGCGTTAGCGGGCAAACCGGCAGGGAATTATTACTCATTAATAAAGAATTGAAACGAAGGAAAGCATCATAAACAAAGAATAAAATTTGTGTAATAAAAAATGAGGGAGGTTATCAGCAGGTAACCTCCCTCATTTTTTAAGCATCGGCATAGGCAAGCTTAAAACAACCTTAATTCTAATATCATTCCATTAAAGTCCCGTACTCTTCAACTAGCTCTTATTGTTACCAAAATAAATAATTTATGGAGAGATACCTATTTTTGATGAAGCTTGCGCTGCTTAACTGCTATGGGCTGCTCAATAATTTATAAAGCTTCAACAAGAATAGATATGTCGTTATTACTTAACCGTTCCACCTTTGGCAATGAGGCAAACAAAGGCAATGCGCTTTCCCGCGCTGAAGCGGAGGCCCTTTTTAACAACTGGGTAATTAACCCCCGCCTGCAACTGCACATGAAACAGGTGGCGCAATTAATGAAAAGCTGGGCGGCAGAAAAGGAAGGGCTGGATGAAGGCGGCCAGTGGCGGTGGGAAATGGCAGGCCTGCTGCACGATGCAGATTGGGACCAGTGGCCTGACCTGCATTGCAAAAAAATTATTGAGGAACTGGAGTTTAGGCAGGTTGACCCGGAGGTGATACGGGCCATTGCATCGCATGGGCCATTGCACTTTGGGGTACAGCCTGTTACCAATATGGATAAAATGCTGTTTGCTTTTGATGAGCTAAGCGGCCTTATACACGCCTACAGCCTTATGCGGCCGGGCGGCTACGATGGCATGGATGTAAAAGGTGTTAAGAAACGACTTAAAGAAAAAAGCTTTGCGGCCAACGTATCGCGCGAGGATATTAACGATGCCTGCAACCGTGCTGGTGTTGCGTTAGACGATCTGATTGCCTTTATTATACCAAGGCAGGCTGCCGTAGTTTAGCAGCAAAGGGCTTTTCTGGCCAACAAAACAGTTTAATACAATTAGCGGGTGCTGTAAATAGGGTTTGCCGCAATACGCTTTTTAATAGTTTCGGGATTCATATACCTTTCGTGCATCATAGGCTTATCAATATTATCGGCACCATCATAGTTATCCGTGTGCAGTGTTGCCCTTACAAAGGTACTCCAAGCCAGCAATTGGTAACCAAGGCCGTGGGCAATACAAATGCTGTCGGTCATAAACTCAAACCGGTCAATATACTTTGAAGATAAGTGCTTAATGCCCGAAGCGGCCAGGTTAAAAAAACTCCGGTGTAAAAAATCTGCAACATGGCTTAACTCGTGGCCAATTACGCCCACCTGGGCATTAAAGTTCATGGGGTCTAGCCTTATTGGCTCAAGCTTCCAATAACTGCTGTCGCTAATAGTAATGGTAAACTGCCTTTTACGCCTGCTAAAAATACCACGTACCATGGGTTTGGTTTGCAAAAGCGAGTAGGCTGGCCTTACTATAAATTTTATACGGGTGTCTTTCAATTCTGGAAAATACGACAGGGCTATAAGTGCCTGTAAAGCATACCGTGCAGGCAGTTGTTTGTTATGGCCATAGGCTTGCGCTAATCTTACACTGTCTGCTTCTAAAAAATCGCCACGCTTAAACATTGCAACAGGTTGCTGTGCAACCAACTGCCTTACAGGCAACAGCATGCAAACAACAAACCCTATTTTAAAGCAAAGCTTCATGTTGATATTATTGTATTGGCAAAAGCGCTTACATAATGTGATGACATACGATTGATTAACCCTGCGGCTGCAACAAATACTCCTTCACATATAACAAAGGCGTTTTGCCGGTGATGCTTTTAAAGTGCCTGTTAAAATTAGACAGGTTATTAAAACCACATTCAAAAGCAATGGACGAAACCGAAAGCTTGTTTTCTATAAGCAGCTTACAGGCATAACCAATGCGTACTTCCAATAAAAATTGCCAGTATGTTTTTAAGGTCCTGGTTTTAAAATAACGGCAAAAGGAATGAGGGCTTAGGTTAACAGCACCCGCAACCTCTTTAATTGACAGCTCACGCTGAAAATGGGTAAAGGTATAATTATAAACAACGTTTATTTTATCGGTATTGGTAAGGCTGTACGATTTTAAAAAACCTTCACTGGATAAACTGGCACAATCCTTAGATGCAGCCAGGGTGTTTAATATATGCAAAAGCAGGGCAATTCTTTCCGGCCCTTTTGCCTGTAAGGCTTCCTCCATTTTTGGTATAATCAGCCCTTTTGTTTCACCACCAATTTTAATACCCAACTTGGCTTTTTCAAGCAGGTCTTTAACTGGCATCATTTCGGGTAACTGTAAAAACACCTCTCCCCAAAAATCTTTTCTAAAGTGCATGGCTAAAGCTTCAGCAAATAATCCGTCGCGGCCTTCAAAATATACAGCATCGTTTCTCCATAAATGCGGCAGGTTTTCGCCAATTAAAACCAAATCACCATCATTAAACTGTTCTATGCTGTCGCCAACCAACCGCATGCCGGTTCCTTTGCGTATAAAAGTCAATTCAATTTCGGGGTGAAAATGCCAGTGGTTATACAGGTAAGGATAAACATCCTCCCGTATACTGAACGAATTATTTCCGGTATCAACTTTCCGCAGAATCGGCTTCATAGATACAGTATAAGCAGTCAAATATACCAGCCAAAAAGCAAAATGCCAAAATAGTACCAAAACAGGTTAAAACCATGTTATATGTTAATATAGCTAAAAGCATATCTTGCATATGTAATTTTTACGCTTCATATTAATTTTTGTCACAGTGGAAAATGCTTCTTCGATTAGCGCCCAGGTTACAGGCAATGCCAGTTTTAGTGTGGATGATGCGGTGGTGAATGCCCGCTCGGTTTTTATGGAATACAAAAAGGCAACCGGCCTGCAGAAAGCTCAATTTCTAAAAAACATAGCGGCAGAAATTAAGGAAGCCGGACCTGTTTTAATACCCGTTACACAGCAGGAATCAGCCCTGCCCGTACCCAGGCTTGAGGGGGAATTACAAAGAACTATTAACCAGCTTAACCTTTTTGCAGCGTTGCTGACTGAAGGGTCGTGGGTGAGGGCTATTATAGACAAAAAAGAAAACCCAGCCGTTGATATAAGGCAGGTACAGGTGCCCTTGGGCGTTGTGGCTGTGTTTGGCGCAAGCAATTTTCCCTTTGCCTTTTCGGTAGCTGGCGGCGATACCGCTTCAGCACTGGCGGCAGGTTGCCCGGTTGTTTACAAAGCGCACCCTGGCCACCCTGCAACTTCGGCCATTGTAGCAGATTGCATTACAAGGGCTGCTGAAAAAAGCAACCTGCCCACAGGCGTTTTTACCATGGTAAACGGCGATAGTATTGAAGTTGGCCAGCAATTGGTAAAGCATCCTTTAATCAGCGCCGTTGCTTTTACAGGTTCTTTCAGGGGTGGTAAAGCATTGTTTGATGCTGCTGCCAAAAGAGAAAAACCGATACCTGTTTATGCCGAAATGGGCAGCGTAAACCCCGTTTTTATATTACCACGCATGCTGCATGAGCAGGGCGAAGACATAGCTGCCAAAATAGTAGGCTCAAACCACCTGGGTGTTGGGCAGTTTTGCACCAATCCCGGTATTGTGGTGCTGCCTCCGCAGCACAGTGCAGGGGCCTTCATTAATAAATCAGCAGAATTGGTAAGCGCTGCAAAAGGTGGCGTAATGCTAACCGTTGGCATACATACAGCTTATGCCAATGGCGTTAAAAAAATCACCCAGAAAACAACTGTAAAACTGGCCGCCGCAGGTGCAGCAGCCGAGGCTGAACGCATTGCCAACCCTTATTTGTTTGTTACTGACGCGGATAATTTTTTAAATGATGAAGAGCTGCACGAGGAGCTTTTTGGGCCATCCTCCCTGTTTGTTGAAACAACAGATAAGGCAGCCTTGTACAATATTGCCCTAAGGCTGCAGGGGCAGCTTACCGCAACTGTTTGGGGTACAGACGAAGACCTTGCAGAATTTGCCGATTTAATACACATTTTGGAAGACAAAGCAGGCAGGCTGTTAATTAACGGTGTACCCACTGGCGTGGAAGTTACCGCAGCAATGGTACATGGCGGCCCCTACCCTGCCACTACGGACAGCAGGAGTACATCGGTTGGTACAGATGCTATTTACCGTTTTACGAGGCCGGTATGTTACCAGAATTTTCCGCAGTTTTTGTTACCAGATGCACTAAAAGACGATAACCCGCTTTCCATACACAGAATGAGGAACGGGCAGATTGAATAAGAGATAAAAATTAAACCGTCTGCCATTATAAAATGAGGTTTTATAATGGCAGAACACTCCGGGCTATTACAGCAAAACAAGCCGGAATAAATGAAATATATTTTAGCAGTTATAGTTTTACCGCCACAGGCTTTGCCAGAGTATGAAGATTAAACATTAAATGATTAACAGCAACACAAAGCAGTTGCACGGATTGCGCGGAGATACATAATTGCCATAATTCAACATAATAAAAGAGCATTTATACATTATAACCAAAAGGCCGGTTGCATGCAGGGCGTTGCCTGCACGCAATCATAATTACGGCCTTACAACTGTATCATAATAAAGCAACATACATGGCAAAAACCTTAAGAATCCATCCAAAGGACAATATTGAAGTGGCACTTACAAATCTGCAAACAGGCGAACTGATTAACAGCTACGGCGAAACCTACCCCTTACTGGAAAACATACAGGCTAAACATAAATATGCAACAAAGCATTTTGAAGCAGGCGATAACATTATTATGTACGGTGTGCTTGTAGGCCAGGCCACCCAAACCATAGAAAAAGGCGCTTTAATAAGCACTAAAAATATAAAACACGCGGCAGGCACTTATGAACTGAAAGAGCGTAAAACAGACTGGAACAAACCAGATATTACCAAATGGCAGAACAGGACTTTTTTAGGCTATCACCGTGCGGATGGTTCAGTAGGTGCTGCCAACCACTGGCTGGTAATACCCCTTGTTTTTTGTGAAAACCGCAATGTGGAAGTGTTGCAGGAGGCTTTTATGAAAGCACTCGGCTACCAAAAAAGGCAATCACCCTACCAGGCAATGGTACAGAAACTTGCTGAGTTATACCAGGAAGGCAAACCAGAAGCAGACATCATTTCTTCAACAATTACTTTTAGCGATATTGATGAGAAACAGGCTAAAATATTCTCTAATGTTGACGGCATTAAATTTCTTACCCATACACTGGGCTGTGGCGGCACCCGCCAGGATGCACGCGCCCTTTGCGGCCTGCTTGCAGGGTATATTACCCATGCAAACGTTGCAGGTGCAACCGTTTTAAGCCTTGGCTGTCAAAATGCGCAAATGAGCATTTTGCAGGAAGAAATTGCCAAACGCGACCCCAATTTTGCCAAACCATTGGTAATGCTGGAACAGCAACAGGTGGGCAGCGAGCAAAAACTGCTGGAAGAAGCCATACGCCAAACATTTGCAGGGCTTGTTGCTGCCAACAAAATTGAGCGTAAACCAGCGCCAATTTCCAAAATAGTCATCGGCCTTGAATGTGGTGGCTCCGATGGGTTTTCGGGCATCTCGGCTAACCCGGCTATCGGTTATACATCGGATATACTGGTGGCGCTTGGCGGCTCGGTTGTACTGTCGGAATTTCCTGAGTTATGCGGTGTTGAACAGGAGTTAAGCGACCGTTGTACTGATGAAGAAACGGCTGCACGCTTTATGCACCTGATGAATACGTATAATCAAAAGGCAGAAGCACTTGGCTCTGGTTTTTACGCCAACCCATCGCCTGGCAACATAAAAGATGGCCTTATTACCGATGCTATTAAAAGCGCCGGTGCAGCAAAAAAAGGAGGCACCTCCCCTGTTACCGATGTGCTGGATTATCCCGAAAAAATAACCAAACCTGGGCTTACCTTGCTTTGTACACCGGGCAGCGATGTGGAATCTACCACGGCAGAAGTTGGCTCTGGTGCAACAGTGGTATTGTTTACCACAGGCTTGGGCACACCTACAGGCAACCCTATTGCACCCGTAATAAAGCTATCAACCAATACGGTTTTGTACAACAAGATGACCGACATTATTGATATTAACACAGGTTCAATTATTGAAGGAACAGAAACCATTGAAGAGGCGGGTGAAAGGATTCTGGAGTTTGTGATAAAAGTTGCTTCCGGCGAAATAAAAGCCAAAGCAGATGCCTCCGGCCACGATGACTTTATACCATGGAAAAGAGGTATATCGTTGTAACAGCACTGTTAATTGCCATTATGAAATATATGAAAAAACAAACGATTATTTTACTATCAGTGTGTGCATGTATGGCTTGTAACTCCCCCGAAAAAAAGGAAACGGCTGATGCCAGCACAGTCAATGCAAAAGGCACGTACGGCTATGATGCTTCTTTTTTAAAGAAGAATACTGCCAAAGTGCTTGAATTAACCGATGGTGAAGCCAAAGTGCTGCTTTCGGCAGACTACCAGGGCCGTGTTATAACAAGCTCTGCGGCTGGCGACAGCGGCAGCAGTTTTGGCTGGCTCAATTACGACCTTATTTCGTCTGGTAAAAAAAAGGAGCATTTTAATGCTTTTGGCGGGGAAGAGCGTTTCTGGCTTGGGCCAGAAGGTGGCCAGTTT